>NZ_JBFAPG010000413.1:0-5670 GCF_040675595.1 Micromonospora sp. NPDC049580 | reverse complement strand
GACGGAACTACCGGTTCCGTCGCCGCGCCGGCCCCGTGGTGGGCGCAGCGATTTCTATCGGTGCGTCCCCGAGGTGTCCGCCGGGCTCAGCTCCGGCTCCATCGTTGGTTGGCCCCGCCGTTGCAGTCCCAGATCTGGATGCGCGTGCCGTTGGCCGTACCGTTGCCGACCACGTCCAGGCACCGGCCCGAACCCACTCCGATGATCGAGCCGTCGGCGTTGAGCCGCCACCGCTGGTTGGACTGGCCGTTGCAGTCCCAGATGATCACCGAGCTGCCGTTCGCGGTGGCGGCGCCGTTGACGTCGAGACACTTGCCGCCGAAGACGCGCAGCTCCTGAGCGGCCGTCGAGGTCCAGCTCTGGTTGCTCTGGCCGTGGCAGTCCCAGATGATCGCCGCCGTGCCGTTGGCCTGCGAGGCGCCGTTGACGTCCAGGCACCGCCCGGAGGCGGTGTTGCGCAGGGCCGACGTGCCGCTCGGAGGCGGGGTGGTCGGACCGCCGGTGGGTGACGCGGTCGGGCTCGGCGTCGGATCGGTGCTGCCGAACTGGGTGAAGAACCTCCACACCTCGCCCTTGGTCCAGGTCCTGGCGCCGCTGTCCCCGCCGCCGTCCACCGGGCCGGGGGTGTGCCCGCCGTCGAAGGCGGCCCACACCACGGGATAGCCGGCACGGCATCCGGAGTAGGTGGTGGTGATGTGGGTCAGGCTGCCCGCTCTCGGCTCGGGCGGGCTCTGTGGGGTGCAGCCGTTGTTCCGCACGAACGTGTCACGCAGGGACCGTCCGGCGGAGATGTTGAGCACCGGGTCCCCGATGCCATGGATTCCCATGTACGCGATCGGCTGGGTGCCGCCGCTGCACCCGCTGAGCTGCCCGCCGGAGTAGACCGCTACAGCGCGGAAGACACCCGCTCGCGAACAGGCCAGCGAATAGCTCATGCCTCCGCCGTAGCTGAAGCCGAGCGCGAAGAGTTGCGTCGTGTCGACACAGAGGTCGGCCTCGATCAGGCTGATCATGTTGTCGACGAAGGTGACGTCCTGGCCGCCGGGGTTGGCCCAGCCGTTACCGTTGCCCTGCGGGGCCACGAAGATGGTGCTGTTGTTCGCCTGCTGCCGCAGTCCGTAGTACGACCAGGCCGCGCCGTCCGAGCCGCCGCCGTCGACGTCGTTGGCGGTGCCGCCGTTCCAGTGGAATCCGAAGATCAACCGGTACGGGTGGTTCCGGTCGTAGTTGTCGGGGATCCTCAGGATGAAGCTACGGTTCTGGCCGCTGCTCTGGATGGAGCGTGAACCGCTGGTCAACGTGGGCGCTTTGCCGCACCCGGCGGTCGCGGCGGCCGCTGTGACGTTCGCGGCCGACGCGGCGGCGCTCAGGCCGCCGGTCATTCCCGCCACGCCCACGGTCGCGACGACGAGCGCGGCCGTCGCAAGAGAAGCAAGGAGGGGTCTACGTCTTGTCATGAGGGGGCTCCCGCCATTCGGCACGAACTGATTCAGGTGAAGGGGCGCGCGACGACCACTCCTGGTCACCCCGCCGACACCGCTCGTCGCCGAGGAACCGCGGGAAGACGCGATGTGCCCACGCCGACGCCCGGCTCGTCGCCACAGGTACCCGCCACTGGTCTCGCCGCCCATGCGGGACCAGTTGGTCGTTGAATCGTCGGTGGCCACATTGTTCGCCCGAACACCACACGACCGGCCGTCGGAGAATGCTGGAGATGCCCGGCCCGCGGTCGAATCGATTCGCTCCGACGCTAGATCCGACAGTGAAATATGTCAATGCCGTGTCCAACGGGTTGCGGCCCGGGGCGTCCGGTCAGCGGTGCGGGGCTGCTCGTACGTCGGCGAGTGCGCTGGTCAGGGGCGGTCCACGGCCGCCGATGGCCGACGGCGGTTCGCCCCTCGGCGAAATAGGGTAAGGGGGAGGTCAGCGGCGTGGGGAGGTTGTAGTGGATTTGCTGTTGTCGGTCCGGCCGGGCCGCGGCTGCACGGTGCTCGAGGTGCGCGGCGAGCTGGACATGGCGACGTCCCCACAGTTGCGCGAAGGCCTGCAAGGGTTGGCTGATGCCGGGGAGCGCCTGGTGGTGGTGGACCTGGCCGGGGTGGGATTCATGGACTCCAGCGGGCTGGGCGCGCTGGTGGTGATGTTCAAGGCGTTACGGGATGTCGGGGGTCGGTTGTGCCTGGCCGCGGTGCAGCCCGCCGTACGCAGTGTCCTGTCGATCACATCGGTGGATCGGGTCATCGGCATCTACGACAGCGTGCCGGCGGCTGAAGCGGATCTCCGTCCCGCCGACGCGACCGGCCGCTAGTTCACCCGGCGCTGGCGCGTTCCTGGTCGGCGCCAGCGCTGGTCCGCCGGTCCTCGCTGTGTCCGCCGTGCCAGTCGACGACGAACAGGGTGGCGTCATCGGCGAGCGTCGGTCCGCTGACCTCCAGCACGGCGTCGGCCAACGCCCGGACGGCCTCGCGGGGGTGCAGACCGGCGATCGAGCGCAACATGGCCGGCAGATCCAGGCTGGCCGCGTTGCGTTCCCGCACTCCGTCGGTGCCCACCACCACACGGTCGCCGGGGCGCAGCGCGACGTCGCCGGCGCAGTACGTGGCCTCGGCGAACATTCCCAGCGGGAAGTTGCCCGGCAGCGACAGCATGCGGGTGTCCCCGTCGCGTACCAGCATCGGCGGGATGTGCCCGGCGTTGAGCAGCGCGCACACGCCCGTGCGCAGGTCGAGACGGCCCAGTAGCGCGGTGACGAAACTGCCGGGCACGGCGGTGTGTTCGGCCACCTCGGCATTCGCGGCCTCGGCCTGCTCCACCAGGCCCACCCCGCGACGTCGACCGTTGCGCAGACTGCCCACCCCCAGGGTGGCCGTCAGCGCGCTGGCCACCCCGTGACCCATCGCGTCGGTGACGCTGAAGTGCAGCACGTCGCGGGCGAGGCTGTAGTCGAAGGTGTCCCCGCCGACGCTCGCGGCGGGCTCCAGCCAGCCGGACAGGGTGAACGCGCTGGCCTCACACGTGAACGAGCCGGGCAGCAGGCGGCGTTGGATCTCTCCCGACAGGGTGAACGGGGTCGTGCGTTGCCCCCACTCGAAAAGGTCGGTGTGCCGCCGGTTGGCGATCACCACGAACGCCAACACGTGCGCCGTGCGGCCGATCTCCTCCAGCTCCCGCGGATCCGGCTCGTTCGGCAGGACCATCTCGAGCAGGCCGATCGCCTCGCCGCGGTCGGTCACCGGCGCCAACACCGTCGCCCGGCAGCGGCCGAGGAAAAGGCCGCGCACAGGCGGCGGAGGCCCGCGCTGAGACGCGTCACGAATGGTGATCGCACAACTACTCCTCCGGGCGTGCAACTTCCCGGGCGACCGGATCCGTTCTACCTCCGTCACGAGGAGGCAGTCGACTTGAGAGCCGAAGACGAGCAGGCATTCCGTGAGTTCGTGACGTCGGAGATGGCGTCGCTGCGCAAGCTGGCGTACGTGACCTGCGGCGACTGGCACACGGCAGAGGACGCCGTGGCCAACGCGTTGGTCAAGCTCTACCCCCGCTGGAGGAAGCTGGACCGACCCGATCTCTACGTCAAGACGATGGTCTATCGGGCCGCGGTCGACGAGACCCGCCGGCCCTGGCGGCGCGAGCGGGCGGCTGGCGACGCCATGCCGGACGTCGCGCTGCGGGACCCGACCGGCGCGACCGACGAGCGGATGCGCCTGCGGGCGGCCCTCGACGCCGTTCCGCCCCGGCAGCGGGCCGCGGTGGTGCTCCGGCACTACCTGGGTCTGAGCCTGGAGGACACGGCCGGCGTCCTCGACTGCACGGTCGGCACAGCCAAGAGTCAGGTCTCCCGTGGCCTGGCGAAGCTGCGCGTGTCACTAGCCGGCGAACGCATCAATCTCACCGGAAAGTCGATTGAGGAGTGGACCAATGCAGTTGCATGAGTTCGTGGACGCCGTGACGGGCGAAGAGCCGCCGATGGCCCGCACCGCGGACGACATCATCGTGGCAGGGCGGCGGGCCGAGCGGCGTCGCCGGGCCGGGTTCGCGTCGGCCGGCGTGGCCGGTCTCGTCGTGGTCGCGGTCGCCGGCGCGTTCGTGCTGCCCACCCTGGGCGCCGAGCAGAATTCGCCGGCCCCGGTCGGCGCGGCGACGTCCAAGGTCGCCGAGGCCACGTGGTCCGACGCCGTGCCGTTCACCTTCACCTTTCAGGGGTACGACGCCGGCACCCTGCACGTGCAGGACCCGATCGTCGCGTCCACCGCCTACCAGATCGCCTCGGTCTACTCCGACGGCCACACCTCGAACGACAAGCCCCTCACCGAGGAAGAGGCCGCGGCGCTGGGCGGCGCCACCGAGCAGGACAAGAAGAAGGCCGCCGGGGGGAAGCCGAGCCTGTGGGCGTATCTGACCGTCTACCGGCCGGGCGTCTTCGACCCCGCGAAGATCAAGGGCGGCACGGACGTCACCGTGGCCGGGCGCAGGGCCGTGCGGGCGCTGCTGCCGGTCGGCCTCGACCCGCAGAACCAGGTGGACGCAGGCAACAAGCTGTTCGCCTGGGAGTACGCCGACAATGCCTGGGCGGCTGTCACGTCGATCTCCAGCGACGAGGCGACGCCGAGCTTCGAGGACCTGGGTGGCCTGGTCGAAGGCCTGAAGCCCAGCAAGCCGACGCCGGCTCTGGTGCCGTTCACGGTGGGCTACGTGCCGGGCGGCTACGTGCCGCTGCAGATCGGCACCCACGCGCTTCCCGGTCTCAGCGGCATCGCCGCGGCCCGTGCCGGTGACTACGGCGGCGCGACGTACACCAGGCCAGCCGCGCCCACCACGGGCCTGACCGCGCCCTACGACACGGTCGAGGGCGCCATCAAGGACGGGTTCCACATCTTCGTCACGCCCAGCACCAGCTCGAACCAGTCGCCGGAGCCCGGCGCGACGAAGTGCTACAACGTGTCCGACCAGCGCCGCCAGGGCACCGGCCCCGAAGACGGTGGCTTCTGCAACATCTGGAGCGCCGACGGGAAGGTCGTCGTCCAGGTCAGCACCAGCGGCCTTGGCAACGGACTGCCACGGGCCGAGCTGGAGAAGATCGCCAAGGGGGTCACGGTCGCCGACGTCGGGAACGAGTCGACCTGGACCCCCGCCGCGGACGCTCTGCAGCCGTAAACGATCGGCACCGGCCACCACGACAGCACGGATCGTCTCCCACCTGCCGCGCAGCCACGGCGGTGATCGCACACCAGGTGCGGTCACCGCCGTCGCGCGTTCGTGGTCGTCAGCGACAGCGGGCCGACCAGCCACCGCGCCTGATCGGGGGAGACGGCTGTCGCGTCGCAGTGGCCCTGCGCGAGCCGTGACGCACCCGGCCGCTGCCTCAACGACGAGCCCGCACTCTTGGCAGCGACGCCCGCCTCCGCTACCGTCCTTGGGAACGCTCCCATGAACTTAGATACATCAATGTGATCAGGAGGAAACACGTCGTGGCTATCCTCTCCCCCCGGCGCCGTAGATCGGTGGCCCTCAGTGTGGCGGCCATCGCGGGCACCGCCGCGGCCAGCGTCTGCTACGCCGTCGGCGGCGCGTCCGCCGGCACGGGGTCCGGGGCGGGCTACCCCGGCCCGAGTTGGGGCGTCGTGCGCGGGGGCGCCGCCCACCCCCGCGGCACGCGGGGCGGCGTCA
>NZ_JBFAPG010000412.1:0-5676 GCF_040675595.1 Micromonospora sp. NPDC049580 | reverse complement strand
CCGGCCCGTGCGACATCTACGCCTCCGGCGGCACGCCGTGCGTGGCCGCGCACAGCACCACCCGAGCCCTGTACGGGGCGTACAACGGCCCGCTCTACCAGGTCCGCCGCTCGTCGGACAACACCACCCGCGACGTCGGCGTGCTCACTGCCGGCGGCGTCGCCAACGCCGCCACGCAGGACACGTTCTGCGCCAACACGAACTGCGTCATCACGGTCATCTACGACCAGTCCGGCCGCAACAACCGCCTCACCCAGGCGCCTCCGGGCGGCTTCACCGGCCCCGCCGCCGGCGGGTACGACAACCTCGCCGACGCGAAGGCGGCACCGGTCACCATCGGCGGTCAGAAGGCGTACGGCGTCTACATCGCCCCCGGCACCGGCTACCGCAACAACAACACCAACGGCGTCGCGACCGGCGACCAGCCCGAGGGCATCTACGCGGTCGTCGACGGCACGCACTACAACCAGTGGTGCTGTTTCGACTACGGCAACGCGCAGACCAACGTCCAGGCCGACGAACGCGCCATCATGGAGACCGTCTACTTCGGCGCCAACAAGCAGTGGGGCTACGGAGCAGGGGCGGGCCCCTGGATCATGGCCGACCTGGAGTGGGGGCTCTTCTCCGGGGTGAACGCGGGCTACAACAACATCGCGTCCATCAACCACCGCTTCGTCACCGCCATGGTCAAGGGCGAGCCGAACCACTGGGCGATCCGGGGTGGGAACGCGCAGTCGGGCGGCCTGACCACCTACTTCGACGGTCGACGCCCCAACGGCTACAACCCCATGAAGAAGGAGGGGGCCATCCTGCTCGGTATCGGCGGCGACAACAGCATCACCGGCCGGGGCACCTTCTTCGAGGGTGTGTTGACGTCCGGCTACCCGTCGGCCGCCACCGAGGACGCCGTGCAGGCCAACATCGCCGCTGCCGCCTACACCCCCGCCACCGGCGGCAACCCGCAGCAGAACGTCCAGGTCGTGGGCGCGCAGTCCGGCCGCTGCGTAGACGTACCGAACGGCACGACCACCAACGGCACCCAGGTGCAACTGTGGGACTGCATCAGCAACAGCACCGCCCAACGCTGGACCTACACCGCCGCAAAGCAGATCCAGGTGTACGGCAACAAGTGCCTCGACGCCAACGGCCAGGGCACCACCAACGGCACCCAGGTCATCATCTGGGACTGCCACGGCGGCACCAACCAGCAGTGGAACGTCAACGCGAACGGCACCATCACCGGCGTCCAGTCCGGGCTCTGCCTCGACGCCAACGGCGCCGCCACCGCCAACGGCACGAAGGTCATCCTCTGGGCCTGCAACGGGCAGCAGAACCAGCAGTGGGCCCTACGTAGCTGATCAGGCCGCCTGCCGGGCCGTCTCCGGGTCGTCACCACGACCCGGAGGCGGCACGCTCGCGCCGGGTCAGCGGGCCTCCGGGTCGAGGCCGAGTACGGCTCGTCCGCCGTCCACCGGCAGCGTCACCCCGTTGACGAAGCTCGCCGCCGGCGACAGCAGGTACGCGACCGCCTCCGCCACCTCGTCCGCGCGCCCGATCCGGCCCACCGGATGCAGCCGGGTCAGCTCGGCGTCGATCCACTCGGCCTGGGACGGCTCCTGCGCGGCGAGGAACTCGGCGTGCCGCTCGGTGGCGATCGAGCCGAGCGCGACGGCGTTGGCGCGGATACCGTGCCGCCCGTACTCGACGGCCAGCGCCCGGGTCAGCCCCTCCACGGCGGCCTTCGCCGTGGCGTACGGCAGGGCGCCCGACACCGGCCGGCGGGCCTGGTGCGACGAGACGTTCACGATGGCCCCGCCCGTGCCGGCGGCCAGGAACCGGCGGACCGCCACCGCCGCGCCCACCACGGCCGGGCGCAGGTTCAGCCCGATCAGGTCCAGGACGGTGTCGGCCGACGCCGAGTGCAGCGCCGCGTCCCGGAACACCGCCGCGTTGTTCACCCAGCCGGTGAGACGGCCGGCGCGCTCCGCCACCTCGGCGGCGTGCTCGGCCACCCGCTCGTCGCCGGCGTCGCCGACCACCGGCAGCAGGCGGTCGGCGGCCGGGTGCCCGGCCAGCCAGTCCACCGCCTCGGCGTCACGCTCCACGACGACGACTGTGACGCCGGTCGTCACCAGCCGTTGCACCACGGCCCGGCCGACGCCACGGCCGCCACCGGTCACCACGCACGCGGTGGCCACCGGCTCAGCCGTCCGATCGGCGGTGCACGACCACGCACGCCAGCCCCGGCCCGGCGTGCGCGGCGACCACCGCGCCGGCCTCGGAGACGTACGTGTCGTGCAGCCGTGCACCGAGTCGCTCGGTGAGCGCGGCGAGCAGCGCCTCGGCACGTTCCGGCGCGGCCAGGTGGTGTACGCCGAGGTCCACGTCGTCGTCGCCGGCCGCCTCGACGGCCAGGTCGACGAGACGGGCCACTCCCCGGCTGGCGGTACGCACCTTCTCGCGCAGCACGATCGCCCCGTCCGGCATGTGCATGATCGGCTTGACCGACAGGGCGGTGCCGAACAGCGCCTCGGCCGCGTTGATCCGGCCACCCCGGCGGAGGAACTCCAACGTGTCGACGTAGAACCAGACGGTGGTCCGGGCGACGGAGGCGAGCGCCGCGTCGCGTACACCGGCGAGGTCTGCCCCGGCCTCGGCGGCCGCGGCGGCCGCGATGGCCGGGAAGCCGAGCCCCATGCCGGCGGAGCGGCTGTCGACGACCTCGACCCGACCGTCGAAGTCGACGGCGGCCAGCCGGGCCGCCTCGACGGTGCCGGACAGGCCGGCGGACAGGTGTACCGAGACGACGCCGTCGGCGCCGTCGTCCAAGAGGCGGCGGTACGTCCGGGCGAACTGCTCGGGGGCCGGGCGGGAGGTGCTGGCCGAGACCCGTCGCTCGCGCAGCGCCCTGGTGGCGTCGGCGGGCTGGGTCTCCACCCCCTCCAGACCCTCCGCGCCGTTGAGCACGACGGTCAGCGGAACGACGGTCAGCCGGTGCCGCCGCACCAGCTCGGGCGGAAGGTAGGCGGTGGAGTCGGTGACGACCGCGACGGGCATGCCCGGCACGCTAGCCGATCACGACGGGATACGCCGAGGCGCGAGCGCGCCGGCCGCGGGCGGGAACGGCGCTCAGACCGCGTCGACGACGGCCGGGGCGGTGACCAGGCCGACGTTGTGCCCCCGTAGCTGCCAGCCTCGAACGTCGTCGTGCCGCAGCTCGGACCAGTGGCAGTTGGCCAGCGAGCCGATGGTGCGCAGCACGCCGGAGGGCCAGCCGAGCAGGTGGCCGACGCCCTGGCGGGAGCCACCGCCGTGGGTCGCGATGACCACGGTCCCGCCGGGGGCCACGTCGGCCGCCGCCAGGAACGCCGCGGCGACCCGCTCGCCGAGGGCGTCCAGCGGCTCCAGGTCCGCCCCCGGGGCGGGGTCGCCAGCCCGCCAGCGGGCGTACTCGGCGGGGAAACGCTCGGCGACCTCGGTGAGGTGCAGGCCCTGCCACTGGCCGAAGTGCCGCTCGCGCAACCGGGCGTCGGTGCGGACCGGCAGCCCGGTCAGCGCGGCCAAGGCCGCCGCGGTCTCCGCGGCGCGGCTCAGGTCGCTGGACACGATGGCGTCGGGACGCAGCGACGCGAGCAGCGGGGCGGCGACGCGGGCCTGGTCGCGGCCCAGCTCGTTGAGGGGTACGTCGGTCTGCCCCTGGACGCGGTTGGCGGCGTTCCAGTCGGTGTTGCCGTGCCGCCAGACGATCAGCCGGGTCATTCGGCTGCGGCGGTCCCGCCGGCGTCGGCCTCGACCAGGTCGCGGTCGACGAACGGGATGGTGGGGCAGTCCTTCCAGAGGCGGTCGAGCCCGTAGAACTCGCGCTCCTCGGTGTGCTGGACGTGCACCACGATGTCGACGTAGTCGAGCAGCACCCAGCGGCCGCCCCGCTCACCCTCGCGCCGGATCGGCTTGGCCTTCTCCGGAAGCTCCAGCAGGCGCTCCTCGATGGCGTCGACGATGGCGAGCACCTGACGCTCGTTGGGGGCGGCGGCGAGCAGGAACGCGTCGGTGATGGCGAGCTGGTCGCCGACGTCGATGATCGCGATGTCCTGCGCCTTCTTGTCGGCGGCGGCCTGGGCGGCTGCCATTGCCAGCTCGTGCGCGCGTTCGGAAACTGTCACCGTTCTCCTTCGATCAGGCGTGCGATCCACCAAGCGTCTCACACCCGGCGAGGTCACGACCCGTCAGTTCTGGTCGATTAGACGTACGGAACGGTGCATACCGGACGTGATCAGGGCTGATAGAGGCGTCGCTTGGCGATGTACTGCACCACACCGTCGGGCACCAGATACCAGACCGGTTCGCCCCGGGCGACCCGGGCGCGGCAGTCGGTCGACGAGATGGACATCGCGGGCACCTGGATCAGGCTGACCGTGTCCGCCGGAAGGTGCTCGTCGGTCAGCGGGAAGCCGGGGCGGGTCACCCCGATGAAGTGGGCCAGCTCGAAGATCTCGTCCAGGTCCTTCCAGGACAGGATGCGTTGCAGCGCGTCCGCGCCGGTGATGAAGAACAGCTGCACCTTGGGGCCGTACTCGGCCTGAAGGTCGCGCAGGGTGTCGACGGTGTAGGTGGGCCCGCTGCGGTCGATGTCGACCCGGCTGACCTGGAACCGGGGGTTGGAGGCGGTGGCGATGACCGTCATGAGGTACCGGTCCTCGGCGGGGCTGACCGGTTCGTCAGCCTTCTGCCATGGCTGCCCGGTCGGGACGAACACCACCTCGTCCAGGCCGAACCGGTCCGCCACCTCACTGGCCGCGACGAGGTGCCCGTGGTGGATCGGGTCGAAGGTGCCGCCCATGATCCCGATCCGCCGGATATCTTCCTCCACCCCGTGATCGTAGGCCGGGCATCGTGGCCGGCCGCTCCGGCCCGGCGCGCGAGGGGGTCGCCAGGCGACCGATCCCGCGCATATACTCGTCTACGAGTAATTGTCGGCGAGTAAGGGGACGTCATGCCGAAGCGGCGCAAGGTCGGCAACCTGCTGGCACTGGCCGTGCTCTCCGCCCTCGTCCAGCGGCCCATGCACCCCTACGAGATGGCAAGCACCCTGCGCGCCTGGGGCAAGGACCAGGACATGGAGATCAAGTGGGGCTCCTTCTACACGGTCATCCGCAACCTGGACAAACACCAGTTGATCGCCGCGGTGGAGAGCGTCCGCGAGGGCCGACGCCCGGAACGCACCGTCTACCGGATCACCGACGCGGGGCGGGCCGAGCTGGTCGACTGGGCGCGCGAGCTGGTCGCCACGCCGATGCCGGAGCATCCCCGCTTCCGGGCCGGCCTGTCCGTCCTCGCCGCCCTGCATCCCGACGAGGCCACCGACCTGCTCCGGCAGCGACTCGACCGGCTGGACGACGCGCTCCGCCGGGACCGCGAGACGCTCGACGCCCACCTGCGGGAGATCCCCCGGCTGTTCCTGGTGGAGTCGGAGTACGACCTGGCCATGCGAGCCGCTGAGGCGACCTGGCTGCGGGCCCTGCTCGCCGAGCTGACCTCGGGCAGCTACCCGGGGCTGGACACGTGGCGGGCCTTCCACGAGACCGGCGAGATGCCGGCCGAGCTGATCGAGCTGGCCGAGAGGACCAGCAGCGACCCCGACAACGCCGACTGAGAAGACAGCTCCGGCGGGGTGCG
>NZ_JBFAPG010000411.1:0-5706 GCF_040675595.1 Micromonospora sp. NPDC049580 | reverse complement strand
TGGGCGCCGGCGTCCAGGCCGACGGCGCTCATCAGGTAGCGCATGCCGAGCTTCTTGCGGGCCAGCGCCACGCCTGCGCGCGCCTTCGCGGCACCGGGGTTGGCCGGGTCGAAGAACAGCTCGGCGGGGTCGTACCCCGGCTTGCGGTGGATCTCGACCAGCCGGGCGAAGTCCGGCGCGCGGGCGTCGTCGAGCCAGTAGTAGTAGGTGAACCAGGAGTCCGGCTCGGCCACCAGCACCAGCTCACCGGCGCGCGGGTGGTCCAGCCCGTGCGCGGCCTTGCCCTCGGCGTCGAGCACCTCGGCCACCCCGGGCAGCCCGGCGCAGAGCTTCGCCACCGCCGGCACGTCGGCCGGGTCCTTGACGTAGACGTGCGCGACCTGGTGGTCGGCGACCGCGAACGCTTTCGACGTCCACGGGTCGAGGTACTCCATGCCGGCCTGGGTGTGCACCCGCAGCAGCCCCTCGGCACGCAGCAGCCGGTTGACGTCCACCGGCCGGGACACGTCGGTGATGCCGTACTCGGAGAGCACCACCACTGTCGCGTCGCGGGCCCGTGCGGCGTCCAGCAGCGGGCCGAGCACGGCGTCCAGCTCGGCCGCCGCGGCGGCGGCCTGGGCCGACGAGGGGCCGAAGCGTTGCAGGTCGTAGTCCAGGTGGGGGACGTAGACCAGGGTCAGGTCGGGTGACACGTCGGCCAGGATCTGCTCGGCGGCCTGGCAGATCCACCGCGACGACGGCAGCCCGGCGGTCGGCCCCCAGTAGGTGAACAGCGGGAAGGTGCCCAGCCGCCCGGTGAGCGCGTCGTGCAGCTCCGGCGGGTCGGTGTAGCAGTCCGGCTCCTTGCGGCCGTCGGCGTAGTACACCGGTCGCGGCGTGACGGTCCAGTTGACGTCCGCGCCCATGGCGTACCACCAGCAGACGTTGGCCACGGTGTAGCCCGGTTCGGCCCGACGGGCCGCCTGCCAGAGCTTGTCCCCGCCGACCAGCGCGTTGTGCTGCCGCCACAGCAACACCTCGCCCAGCTCCCGGAAGTACCACCCATTGCCGACGATCCCGTGCCCGCTGGGCTGCTCGCCGGTGAGGAAGGTGGACTGCACCGAGCAGGTCACCGCGGGCAGCACGGTGCCCAGCTCGGCCCGGAAGCCGCCGTCGGCGACGCCGCGCAGCCGAGGCATGTGCGCCAGCAGGCGGGGGGTCAGCCCCACCACGTCGAGTACCACCAGTCGTCGGCTCATCGCGTCACTCCCGCGGTCACGGTGTGTTCCGGGGTCAGCCCGAGGCCGACCAGTTCGTCTCGGGCGAAGGCCAGCTCGGCGGCGATGCCGGCGGCCAGCTCCGCGTCGGTGCCCGGCCGCCGCGCGGCCGGTAGAACCCCCCAGGTGTACGTCTCGACGTCGAGGTGGTCGCACCCGGCGGTCGGCCCGCTGTAGAGCGCTCTCAGGGCGGCGCGCAGGACGGGCAGGGTCGAGCCGAGCGGTTCCTCCGGTGGGGCGTGCAGCGGCACGTGGTAGTGCACCCGCCACGGGCCGGGCAGCTCCCGGTCCAACGCCTCGTCCAGGTCGTCGGCCGCGTACGCCGCATCGGCCGGGTCGGCCAGACCGGCGCAACCGGCGCTCCGGGTCTGGTGCAGGAAGCGCGGCTCCACCCAGCGGCGCAACGCGTCCGCGCCGCCGGCCGGGTCGGCCGCCTCGACGGCGGCGGAGACCTGCACCTTCACCACGGGCAGTCCGGCCGCCCGCAGTCGTTCCAACGCCTCGGCCGGCTCCTCCCAGGCGCACGCCAGGTGGGCCAGGTCGAGGCAGACGCCCAACCGGTCGGTGTCGATGCCGTCCAGCAGCGTGGCTGCCTGCCCGGTGCTCTCCACCACACAGCCGGGCTCCGGCTCGAAGGCGACCCGCACCTCGCGGCCGGTGTCGCGCTGCACGACGGCCAGGCCGGCGGCGAGCTGGTCCAGCCGGCGTCGGGCCGCGTCGGCCCGCTCGGTGTCCCAGGGCCGCCGCCAGGCCAGCGGCAGGGTGGAGATCGAGCCCCGGGCCGCGTCGTCGGGCAGCAGGTCGGCGAGCACCCGGGCCAGATCCACTGTGTACGTCAGCCGCTGCTCGGTGGTCCAGTCCGGGTGGTACACGTCCTGCTTGACCACCGGCGCCTGGAAGGCCGCGTACGGGAAGCCGTTGAGGGTGACCACCTCCAGCCCGCGCGCGTCCAGCTCGGCGCGCAGCCGCAGACGCAACGCCGGGTCGGCGGCCAGCTCGGCGGCGACCGGGGCGGCCAGCCACAGGCCGAGGCCGAGCAGGTCGCTGCCGAGCGCTTCCCGCACCGGTACGGCGTAGGTGTCCAGTTGACCGAGGATGCCGGCGAGGTCCTCGGCGGGGTGCACGTTGGTGCAGTAGCCGAGGTGGACCGTGTCGCCGCCGGCATGTCGCAGCCGCATCAGCTGCCGCCGCGCAGGATCGAGTTGCCGGTCTGCGGGTCCACGGCGGTGACGTCGAGGTCGCTCAGGTCGAGCCGACCGGACTGGCCGTAGAACTCCACCGGGTTGCGCCACAGCACCCGGTCCACGTCGTCGTCGCTGAACCCGGCGAGCAGCATCGCCTCCGCGGTGGCCCGGGTCAGCAGCGGATCGGAGCGACCCCAGTCGGCGGCCGAGTTGACCAGCATCCGCTCCGTGCCGTACTCGCGCAGCAGATCGACCATCCGCTGCGGCGTCATCTTCGTGTCCGGGTAGATGGAGAAACCCAGCCAGCAGCCGCTGTCCCGGACGAGCTTGACGGTCACCTCGTTGAGGTGGTCGACGACCACGCGACCCGCGTCGATGCCGGATTCGGCGACCACGGCGAGGGTGCGCTCGCAGCCGCGCGCCTTGTCCCGGTGCGGGGTGTGCACCAGCGCCGGCAGGTCGTACGCCACGGCGAGGGCGAGCTGCGCCGCGAAGGCCTCGTCCTCCTCCGGCGTCATCGAGTCGTACCCGATCTCGCCGACCGCCACGACCGCGTCCTTGTCCAGGTAGCGGGGCAGCAGGTCGAGCACCGGGCGGCAGCGCGGGTCGTTGGCCTCCTTGGGGTTGAGCGCGATCGTGGCGTGGTGCCGCACCCCGAACTGCCCGGCCCGGAAGGGTTCCCAGCCAATGAGCGAGTCGAAGTAGTCGATGAACGAGGCGGCACTGGTGCGCGGCTGGCCCAGCCAGAACGCCGGCTCCACCACCGCGCGGACCCCGGCGGCGGCCATCCGTTCGTAGTCGTCGGTGGTGCGTGAGGTCATGTGGATGTGGGGGTCGAAGATGCGCATTCACGCCTCCCGGGGCAGTGCGGCGGTGAGCCGGTCGAGCAGGTCGGTGGCGTCGGCGGGCATCTCCCGGCCGGCGGCGTGCCGCTCGGCGGTGAGCGCGGCCAGCATCCCGGCCAGCTTCCCGTCGGCGCGGGTCTCCAGGTCGGCGACCACGGCCAACGGCACGCCGCTGAACACGCACTTGAGGACCGCCTGCCGCCAGGCGGCCGGGTCGAGGTGCCGGGCGTACGGGCCGAGGGCGGCGGCGATCAGCCGGGTGTCGTTGGTCCGGATCGCGTCATGCAGCAGCGGCACCCCGGCGGCGCCGATCGGCAGCAGCGGCAGGGCCCGCAGCACGGCCCGCCGCTCGGCCGCGTCACCGTGCTGGTAGAGGCTCTCGGCGTACGAGGCGTGCTCGCCCGGCAGGGCGGTGAGCAGCAGCACCCGGGCCGCGTCGTCGGCGGTCCAGCCGGGGGCGTCGGGCAACGCGGCCCGACCGCAACGCCGGCCGACGGCGGCAAAGAGCCGGGCGATCGCGGTGGGCTCGGCCGCGACCTGGCGCAGCGCCTCGTCCAGCCAATCGGGATCGGGTACGCCCCGCAGCGCGGCCCGTAGTGAATCCGGTGTCATCCCGTCTCCTCCCCTTGTGCTGCTGCGCCGCTCCGCGGGTGCCCGAGCGCGTCCTTTGCTCTGCTTCACTCCACGCGACGGTCGGTGTCCCGATCTGTTGCGTCCGTTGAAGCAGAGCAAAGGGCGTCGGCGGGTACCTTCTGTCGCCGGCGGTCACCGATTGTCGAAGTGGCCGCCGCGCGCAGGAAATCAATGGACCGGGCGGCCACGTCCGGTGCGGCGTGCGAGTCGCGGGGCAACTCGACGGCGACCAGCCCGCGGTAGCCGGCCTCGGCCAGGGCCGCCAGCACCGGCGGGAAGTCGATCTCACCGGTGCCGAACTCCAGGTGCTCGTGCACGCCCCGGCGCATGTCGTCGATCTGCACGTTGACCAGGTGGTCGGCCACCTCGGCGACACACTGCGGCACCGGCCACGGCTCCAGGCACCGGCAGTGGCCGATGTCGAGGGTGATGCCGAAGCGGGCCGGCGCGTCGAGCGCCGCGTGCAGTCGACGCCAGTCGGTGATGCTCTCGACAAGCATGCCCGGCTCCGGCTCGAAGCCGAGGGTGACGCCCGCGCTGTCGGCGGCGTCGATCACGCTGGCGCAGCCGGCGACCAGCCGGTCCCAGGCGCACTGCGGTGACACCGTCTCGGGCCGCACGCCGGCCCAGAACGAGACCGCCTCCGCCCCCAGGTCAGCGCCGATCCGCACCGCCCGGCGAAGGAACTCGATCCGCCGGGTGGGGTCGTCGTGCAGCAGCGTCGGTGCGTGCTTGTGCCACGGGTCGAGCAGGTAGCGGGCCCCGGTCTCGATCATCACCCCCAGACCGAGCGCGTCCAGCCGCCGGGCGACCGCGGCGATCCGGCGGGTGAGCCCGGGTGCGAACGGGTCCAGGTGGTCGTGGTCCAGGGTGAGCGCCACGCCGTCGTAGCCGAGGTCGGCGAGGACGGCGAGCGCGTCGTCGAGCCGGTGGTTGGCGAAGCCGTTGGTGCCGTACCCGAGGCGCAGCGTCGTCGCGTCGCCGTTCGGCGGCACGACCGTCCCGTTGCCGGACTGCGCGGGTCGGGGCCGGGGCACGGTCATGTCGGGGAGACCTTCCGGGCCAGCCGACGGCCCAGCGGCGCCGCCGCCGCGACGGCCAGCCCGAGCAGGCCGGCGCCGCCGCGTGCGGTGAGCGCTCCCTGCAGGGCGGGCAGGCCGGTGATCCCCGCGCCGACCGCCGCGCGGACCTTCCCGGCCGAGGGATCCCGGACGACCTGGGCCTGGGCCGCGCCGTAACGGGCGGCGTACCACCCGGCCAGCAGCGCGGGCAGCGCGGGCAGCGCGACGGCGAACCCGGCCGACCGGGCCCGGCCCCCGCCCACGACGGCCCGCCCGTCGGCCCCGGCAGCTTCGGCAGCCCCGGCGCCGGGGACGGCAGCGCCACGGACGGCGGGGACGGCAGCGCCACGAGCACCGGGCACGACAGCGCGACGGGCGCCGGGGACGGCGATGGCGGCGCTGGCGGCAACCAGGGCGGTGCCGGCCAGGGTCCGCATCGGCAGGGCCGCGTCCGTGCCGGTGACCTCGCGCCGGGACAGGGTGGTGACCGTCCAGGTGTGGGCCGCCACGGTCGCCGCCGAGGGGAGCGCCCGCCACAGGTGGCCGCCGGATGCGCCCAGCAGCACGTCCAGCCCTCGGCAGGCGGCCATCACGGCGGGGCCGGCGGCGGTGTTCTTGGCCAGCAGGTCGTACCCCCAGATGCTGGCGGCCAGCGGCACCGCGAGCGCGGCGGCGCGGCGACCGCCCACGGCGGCGGCCAGGCCCACGCCGGCGGCGGTGAGGCCGG
>NZ_JBFAPG010000410.1:0-5737 GCF_040675595.1 Micromonospora sp. NPDC049580 | reverse complement strand
GGCCAGGCCGGAGACCCGCACGCCCGCCTCGGCGGCCACCAGCCCGCCGGCGGCCAGGTCCCAGGCGGCCAGGCCCTTCTCGAAGTACGCGTCCAGCCGCCCCTCCGCCACCAGGCAGAGGTCCAGGGCGGCGGCGCCGAGGCGGCGGATGTCCCGCACCGACGCGATCAGTCCGGCCACCACCGACGCCTGGTGCGCCCGTCGGCCGGCGTCATAGCCGAAGCCGGTGCCGACCAGCGCCTGCCCCAGATCCGTCTCGCCGGAACAGCGCAGCCGGACGCCATCGCGCCAGGCGCCGCCACCAGCGGTGGCGGTCCACTCCTCGCCGGTGTGCACGTTGCGCACCACGCCGGCGACCACCACCCCGTCCACCTCGGCGGCCAACGACACCGCGCTGTACGGCAACCCGTAGAGGTAGTTCACGGTGCCGTCGATCGGGTCGACGATCCACCGCACGCCGCCCGGCTCCGCCGGACCGGTGTCCTCCGTGCCGTACTCCTCGCCCAGGACCGCGTCCCCCGGCCGCAGCGCGCGCAGCGCGTCGAGGACCTGCCGCTCGACGGCCCGGTCGGCCGCCGTGACCACGTCGGTGACCGTGCTCTTGGTCGCCGCCACGGAGACGCCCTCGACCCGCATCCGGTACGCGGTGGCGGCGGCGTCCCGCGCCACGTCGAGCGCGATCGCCAACAGTTCCCGCGGTGTCGGCGCCGAACGGTCCATTCCAGGGTCCCTTCCCGTACGACCGGGGCGTTCCGGGCCGTGCGCGAGTATCATCCTTACAAAGTCCACATCTGCGCCGAATCGGCGGTCCCGCTGCCGTTACGCCGTGCGGCGCAGGATGATCGCCGCAGACGGCGTTACAATTCACCCCTGCCCACGCGCCACGGACCGCCGACCACCGGCCGGCCCGGGACACGGGGGTCCCTCAACCACATCGCCCGGCCCGGTTGCCCCACGCTGTGCCGGACGACCCGGCCGTGCCCGCTCTTCGCCTCCGGAAGGTCATTCGTGACAGAACCCCGCCAGCCCGGCGCCGACGTTCGCTCGCTCACCGACACCCTGATCGCCCACGCGCAGAGCGCCGGTGGTCAGCTCACGTCGGCCCAGCTCGCGCGCACCGTCGAGACCGCCGAGGTGACTCCGGCCCAGGCCAAGAAGATCCTGCGGGCGCTCTCCGAGGCGGGAGTGACCGTTGTGGTGGACGGCTCGGCGAGCACCCGCCGCCGGGTCGCCGCGGCCCGCTCGACGACCCCCGCGTCCCGGGCCACCACCGCCAAGACCACCAAGAAGGCCGCCGCGCCCGCCCCGAAGCAGGCGCCCGCCTCCGACGCGGCGCCGTCGACGCCGGCGCCGCGCAAGGTGGCCGCTCGCAAGGCCGCCGGCAGCACCGCCGAGGTCGCCGCCGCCGCGGCCACCCCGGCGAAGGCGACCAAGTCCACCCGCGCCACCAAGGCGACTGTCGCCGCGGCGGCCGGAGCCAAGCCGGTCAAGGCCGGCGGCAAGGCCAAGGGCGAGGGCGCCGAGGGTGAGATCGACCCCGAGGAGCTCGCCGCCGTCATCGAGGACGTGGTGGTGGAGGAGCCGGCCGAGCTGGCCCAGGCCGCCGAGACCGACGCCGCTGCGTCGGCCACCGACAACGACTTCGAGTGGGACGACGAGGAGTCCGAGGCGCTCAAGCAGGCCCGGCGCGACGCCGAGCTGACCGCCTCCGCCGACTCCGTCCGGGCGTACCTGAAGCAGATCGGCAAGGTCCCGCTGCTCAACGCCGAGCAGGAGGTGGAGCTGGCCAAGCGGATCGAGGCCGGGCTCTACGCCGCCGAGCAGCTGCGCGCGGCCGACGAGGGCGAGGAGAAGCTCGCCCGGGAGATGGTCCGCGACCTGGGCTGGATCTCCCGCGACGGCGAGCGCGCCAAGAACCACCTCCTCGAGGCCAACCTCCGTCTGGTCGTCTCCCTGGCCAAGCGGTACACGGGGCGCGGCATGGCCTTCCTGGACCTCATCCAGGAGGGCAACCTCGGCCTCATCCGCGCGGTGGAGAAGTTCGACTACACCAAGGGCTACAAGTTCTCCACGTACGCCACCTGGTGGATCCGGCAGGCCATCACCCGCGCCATGGCCGACCAGGCCCGCACCATCCGCATCCCGGTGCACATGGTCGAGGTCATCAACAAGCTCGGCCGCATACAGCGCGAGTTGCTCCAGGACCTGGGCCGCGAGCCCACTCCCGAGGAGCTGGCCAAGGAGATGGACATCACACCGGAGAAGGTGCTGGAGATCCAGCAGTACGCCCGGGAGCCCATCTCGTTGGACCAGACCATCGGCGACGAGGGTGACAGCCAGCTCGGTGATTTCATCGAGGATTCCGAGGCTGTGGTCGCCGTCGACGCGGTCTCGTTCTCGCTCCTGCAGGACCAGCTCCAGCAGGTGCTTCAGACGCTCTCCGAGCGTGAGGCGGGTGTGGTACGCCTGCGCTTCGGCCTGACCGACGGTCAGCCGCGGACGCTGGACGAGATCGGTCAGGTCTACGGGGTGACCCGGGAGCGGATCCGGCAGATCGAGTCCAAGACGATGTCCAAGCTGCGTCACCCGTCCCGGTCGCAGGTCCTCCGGGATTACCTGGACTGAGCCGGTTTCGTCAACCGGACGTGTCGTTTTGATCACCTGGTGTGCAACACCAGATGGTGATCGTCCGGATGCACGAATGTGATCGTTGACGTGGCACCCTGGGTTCACGGCACACTGTCCCTGCCATGTGTGACCTCGGTCCCCCGCGGGCACACAGGGAAGGCAGTGCCCGGCACGGGTGTTGCACGATAGGTGAGCAACGACCGAAGAGATTGTTCATCGGTGACGACCAGAGGAGGAAGGCGATGAACTCGACCCTCACGCCGCCGCCCGAGACGGTGGTTCCCCCAGCCGCCGATGAACGGTGCGACCGCTGCAATGCTGCCGGCAAGCTCCGGATCACCCTGGCGGGTGGGAGCGAACTGGTGTTCTGCGGGCACCACGCGAACAAGTACGCGGAGGATCTCGTGAAGATCACCGAGCGGTTCGCAACGGAGCCCGACTTCAGCTGGCGTGGCGCCGATCTGATGGCGAACTAAATCCGCAAACCGACATAGCCGGCCGGAGGCACCCCACGGGGCGCCTCCGGTCGGCTTTTCACTTTCTGCCCAACCGCGCCCCGCGACTCACCGGCGTCGCACGCTCGGTGCACGGGGGCTAGAGGGTCTGCACGGTGGCGATGCGTTCCTCGAGCTGCTCGATGGTGGCCTGGGCGCTCGGCGGGCCGCCGCAGAGCCGGCGCAGCTCGGCGTGGATCTTGCCGTGGGGTTGGCCGGTGCGATGGTGCCGGGCGGCCACCAGAGCGTTCAGTTGACGCCGGAGCGCCACGCGGCGTTGGGCGGCACTCATGGGTACCGGCGGTGCCGCGGTGGCCGCAGCGGCCGGCTGAGCGGCCCGCTCGGCGGTACGGCGGCGCTGGGCGGCGAGTTGGTCGGCCTGCCGTTTGGTGAGCAGCAGGGAGACCTGGTCGGCGGTGAGCAGGCCGGGCAGGCCGAGGTACTCCTCCTCCTCGGGGGTGCCGGCCTGGGCGGCGGTCCCGAACGACGCGCCGTCGAAGATCACCTGATCCAGTTCGGCGGTGGCCGAGAGCGCGGCGAACCGCTTCTCCAACTCCCCGCTGGCCTGGTCGTCACGCTGTGCCCGTTCCAGCAGCTCGTCGTCGAAGCCGTCGGAGTCCTTGGGTTTGCCGAGGACGTGGTCCCGCTCGTTCTCCATCTCGCTGGCCAGCCCGAGCAGGTGCGGCACGCTGGGCAGGAAGACCGACGCGGTCTCGCCGGGGCGGCGGGCCCGCACGAACCGGCCGATCGCCTGGGCGAAGTAGAGCGGGGTGCTGGCGCTGGTGGCGTAGACACCGACCGCCAGTCGCGGGATGTCGACCCCCTCGGACACCATCCGCACCGCGACCAGCCACCGCTGGTCGGACGCCGCGAACGTCGCGATCCGCGCGGACGCGCCCTGGTCGTCGGAGAGCACCACGGTGGCCTTCTCGCCGGTCACCTGCTCGATGAGCTTGGCGTAGGAGCGGGCGGTCTGCTGGTCGGTGGCGATGATCAGGCCACCGGCGTCGGGCATGCCGGCGTTGCGCAGCACGGTGAGTCGGGCGTCGGCGGCCCGCAGCACCTGGGGCATCCAGTCCCCCGCCGGGTCGAGGGCGGTACGCCACGCCTGCGCCACCAGATCCTGGGTCATCGGCTCGCCGAGGCGGGCCGCCAACTCCTCCCCGGCGTTGGTGCGCCAGCGGGTCTCCCCGGAGTACGCGAGGAAGAGCACCGGCCGGACGACTCCGTCGCGCAGCGCGTCGGCGTAGCCGTAGACCGAGTCGGCGTGGGAGCGCAGCAGCCCGTCACCGCCCCGCTCGTAGGTGACGAACGGGATCGGGTTGTCGTCGGAGCGGAACGGCGTCCCGGTGAGCATCAGCCGGCGTACGGCGGGCTCGAAGGCGTTCTTGACGCCGTCGCCCCAGGAGCGGGAGTCGCCGGCGTGGTGGATCTCGTCGAGGATGACCAGGGTGCGGCGGGTCATGGTGCGCCGCCGGTGCACCTGCGGGGCCATCCCCACCTGGGCGTAGGTGACCACCGCGCCGTGGAAGTCGGCCGCCGAGTGCACGTCGGCGTTGCGGAACGCGGCGTCGAGCTGAATGCCCACCCGGGCCGCGGACTCGGCCCACTGGTTCTTCAGGTGCTCGGTGGGCGCGACCACGGTGACCGCCTCGACGGTGCCGTCGCCGAGCAGTTCGGCGGCGATCCGCAGGGCGAAGGTGGTCTTTCCGGCGCCCGGCGTGGCGACCGCGGTGAAGTCCTCGGTACGCCGTCGCAGGTACTCCACCAGGGCCTTGCGCTGCCAGGCACGGAGTGCCGGGAACGTCTCGAGCACCGGCGTCCGGGCTGCCACGCGAAAGCTCCTCTCCGACCGCACGAGGGCGGACACCGGGCGAGGGCCACGAGTACCGCCGCCCATGAAAACGCCTCCGCGCAGAAGCTGCCGCGAAGGCCGACTCAGCATAACCAGCGCGGGCCCGCGGGCCCAGGCGACACCACGCCTGTCACATTCACCACCGGAGCACGGTCAGCCTCACCACTCCCGGTCGGCGCGCGGATCGGCCCCGTTCGCACGCGGTGGCCGCAGCGTCGCCACCGGGGCGGACCAGCGGCGGCGCAACGCGATCAGGCGCAGCCCGACCACCCCGACAGCGGCGGCGGTGAGTGGTGCCGGCCCGGTGTGGCCGGTGACGTACAGCAACGCCACCGCGACCGATCCGGCCAGGGCGGCCACCGCGTAGATCTCCCGGCGCAGCACCACCGGGATCTCGGCGGTCAGCAGGTCCCGGCCGAGCCCGCCGCCGATCGCGGTGAGCATGCCGATCAGGCAGGCGCCGACCGCCGGCACCCGGGCGTCGAGCGCCTTGAGCGTGCCGGTGACGGTGAACAGACCGAGGCCCGCCGCGTCGAGCACCAGCACCGTGGTGCGCAGTCGGGCGAGCTGTGGGTGCAGCCAGAAGACGGCGAGCGCGGTGATCGCCGCGGTGGCGGCGTACCGCCAGTCGGCGAAGGCGAGCGGCGGTACCTCGTCGATGACCAGGTCGCGGAGGATCCCGCCGCCGAGCGCGGCCACGAAGCCGACGAACGCGACGCCGAACAGGTCGAGTCGTTTGGCCACCGCCGCCGAGGCGCCG
>NZ_JBFAPG010000409.1:0-5750 GCF_040675595.1 Micromonospora sp. NPDC049580 | reverse complement strand
CGGTCGGCACGGGGCTCAGGCGACCGCGGGGACCGCGGCGGTGAGGTACATCGGCACCCGGTCGTAGCCGTTCATGATGAACGAGCCCTGCGGGGGCAGTTCCTCGCGCGGCACGGCCAGGGTCAGGTCGGGAAAGCGCTCGAAGAGGGCCGGCAGGGCCACCATCGACTGCATCGTGGCCAGCGGCCGCCCCAGGCAGTAGTGCTCGCCGTGCCCGAAGGACAGGTTCGTCTTGTCCGGGCGGGTGATGTCGAAGTCGTTGGCGGTGTCGCCGTGCAGCGCCGGGTCCCGGCCGATCCCGGCGTACGCGATGAGGACCAGGTCGCCCTTGGCGATGTGGACGCCGGCGACGTCGATGTCCTCCTTCGCGTAGCGGAAGGGCAGCTGGGCGACGGCGGCGTCCTTACGGACCGCCTCGTCGAAGGCGTCCATCCAGGTGTACTGCCCGGTGCGGATCAGCTCCAGCTGGTCGCGGTGGGTGCTCAGGTCGATGATGCAGTGGGCCAGCACGTTGCTCAACGTCTCCGATCCCGCGCCGAGCAGGACGTGCAGGCTACCGATCAGCTCCTCGTTGGAGAGCGTCTCGCCGTCCTCGTTCGCGGCGATCAGGACGCTGGTCAGGTCGTCTCCCGGGTCCTGACGGCGGCGGGCGGCGAGCTTGGACATGGCGTCGTGCCACTGGTCGAGGTTCGCCGCGGCCATCTCGCCGGTGTGGTTGGTCAGGCTGTTCTGCTTGGTGCCCTTGAGCGCTTCCTCCCGCACCTCCTCCGGCACGCCGAAGAGGTCGCAGATGAGCGTGGCGGTCAGTGCGTACGTGAACTGCCCCTTGATGTCGACCGTCTCGCCCGGCCGCGTACTGGCCTCCATGTCGTCCAGCAGCCGCTGCACGATCGACTCGACGCGGGGTCGGGCCTTCTCGACCTCGCGCGGCGTGAAGGCGTGCGACACCAGCTTGCGCAGCCGGTCGTGGTCGGCGCCGTCACGAACGGTCAGGTTGTCCATCGCCACCCAGGTGATGAGCTCCCAGTCGTGCGGCACCTCGCCGCGCACGAACGGGGGCCAGTCCTCCTTCGCGTTCTTGGACAGCTGGTCACCGGCGAGCAGCTTCCTGCCAATGTCGTACGACGTGACGCACCAGGCGTGGTAGCCACCGGGAACCTCGACGAGGGTGACCGGGCCCTCGGCGCGGATCCGGGCAGCTTCGGCATGAATGTCACGCCCCTCAGGATCGAGCATGATCGGGCATTTACCCATCGCGGGCCTCCATGGTTCGGTGCACGGCACCGGGCAGGGATCCGGTGGTGCGAAGAGCGGTATCTGCCGCTGAACCTAATGACCTCCCCGGCTCCATATTTCTTCTCGATTGCCGAGCGTGGAAATCCACTCCGCGTGTGCCTTTACGGCGTCGGAACAGCAATTGTGAAGAGGTTTTGCGGGGCCGCTGCGGGCATCCTCGACTCGATAACGCGTAAATCCAGAGGAGACGGTCATGGCTCGATTCAAGGTCGGGGTGCTCTTCAAGCCACAGCACTGCGAGATGGCTCAGCTACGCGAGGGTTGGCGTGCGGCGGACGAGCTCGGTGTGGACACCGTCTGGACCTGGGACCACTTCTATCCGCTCTACGGCGACCCGGACGGCGCGAACTACGAGTGCTGGACCACGCTGGCCGCGCTCGCCGCCGACACCCGGCGCGTCCGGTTCGGCTCGCTGGTGACGTGCAACAGCTACCGCAACCCCAACCTGCTCGCGGCCATGGCGGGCACGGTCGACCAGATCAGCGACGGTCGCCTGATCCTGGGCCTGGGCGCCGGTTGGTTCGAGCGGGACTACACCGAGTTCGGCTACCGGTTCGGCCGCGCCGGCGAACGGCTGCGGGCGCTGGAGGACGGCGTGCGGACCGTACGGTCCCGCCTGGCCGCGCTGGTCCCGTCGGCAGCACGGGTGCCACTGCTGATCGGCGGCGGCGGTGAGAAGGTGACCCTGCGCATCGTGGCCCGGTACGCGGACATGTGGAACGACTTCGGTTCGGCGGAGCGCTTCGCCCACAAGAGCGCCGTCCTCGACCGCTGGTGCGCCGAGCAGGGTCGCGACCCCGCCGAGATCGAACGCACCACGATGATCGAGACGGCGGAGGTGGACGAGGTCGACGCCTATCTCAAGGCCGGCGCCACCCACGTCATCCTCGGCCTGGACACCCCGTTCGACCTCGAACCCCTGGACCGCCTGCTCGCACACGCGAGGGACTGAACACGTCAGCCGGCCGGTCGCCGCGGGCCACGTACCGGGCCAGCGAGGCCCAGATTTTCGGTGTTGCTGTCGATCTACCGCCCGCGCGACCCGTCGTAATGTAGAGGCCACCACCGAGGGGGCCGGCACACGACGGGACATGAGAGATGGCCAAGTACATGATCCTCATCTACGGCGACGCCCAGCAGTGGGACGCGATGACCGACGAGCAGTGGAAGGCGCACGACGCGGCGCACGAGGCGTTCGTCGCCAAGGCCGGCACGCAGATCATCGACGGTCAGCAGCTGGAGCTGGCGCCCACGGCCACCACGCTGCGCTCGGACTCGGTGGGTCAGATCCAGACGACCGACGGCCCGTTCCTGGAGACCAAGGAGGCACTCGGCGGCTACTACCTGATCGAGGCGACCGACCTGGACGAGGTTCTGTCGATGGCGACGCTGCTTCCCGAGGTGCACGCTTCGCACAGCGGTGTGGAGATCCGCCCGGTGGTCGACCACGGCTGACGTGGCCGACCCACGGATGAAAGACGAGGTTGTCGCGGCGGTCGCCCAGGCGCACCGCCGCGACTCGGCCCAGGTGTTCAGCACCACGGCCCACCTGACCCGGGACCTCGACCTCGCCGAGGAGTGCACGCAGGACGCGTTCGCACAGGCCCTGGAGACCTGGACGGAGACCGGTGTCCCCGACCGACCGGGCGCCTGGTTGACCACCATCGCGCGCAACCGGGCCCGCGACGTCCTGCGCCGCGAATCGGTGTTCCGTCGCAAGATGCCGCTGCTCGTCGCTGACGAGACCACGCCGGGGCCCGAGGACGGCCTGGTCGACGACCGGCTGCGGCTCATCTTCACCTGCTCGCACCCCGCCCTGGCCCGGGAGGCGCAGGTCGCCCTGACCCTGCGCCTGGTCTGCGGGCTGTCCACACCCGAGGTGGCCCGCGCGTTCCTGGTGCAGCCGGCGACGATGGCAGCCCGGATCACCCGGGCCAAGAAGAAGATCGCTGCGGCCCGCATCCCGTACCGGGTGCCGGGCCCGGACCAGCTCGAGGAGCGGGTGAGCGCCGTCCTGGAGGTCGTCCACCTGATCTTCACCACCGGGCACACGGCGCCGCTCGGCGCCCACCTGGTTCGCCAGGATCTGGTGGACAGCGCCGTCAGCCTGGCCCGCATGCTGCATCTGCTCATGCCGACCAACGCCGAGATCAGCGCGCTTCTCGCGCTGCTGCTGCTCAACGCCTCGCGCCAGGACACCCGAATGTCCGCGGACGGGCGCCTGGTGCTGCTGTCCGAGCAGGATCGCTCCCGCTGGGACCGGCAGCTCATCGCCGAGGGCCGGTGGTTGGTGACCGACGCGCTGCGCCGGCGGCCACCGACGCGGTACGCCCTGGAGGCCGCGATAGCCGCCCTGCACGCCGAGGCGGCGAGCTGGCGGGACACCGACTGGGCCCAGATCGTCGCGCTCTACGACGCCCTGTTCCGGCTCTGGCCCTCGCCCGTGGTGGATCTCAACCGGGCCGTCGCGATCGGGCTCCGCGACGGCCCCCGGGCCGGCCTCGACGCGCTGGATCCCCTGCTCGCTGATCCGGCCCTGGCCACGTACGGGTACCTCAGTGCCGCCCGGGCCGACTTCCTGCGCCAACTGGGGCAGTGGTCGCAGGCCCGGACGGCCTACGAGGAGGCGCTGACCCTCACCGACAACGACGTCGAGCGCGCGTTCCTCAATGAGCGCCTGACCGAAGTCCAGCGGAATCTGTGAGCGCCACCACCTCGCGGACGGTCTCGTAGAAACCGTCGACACCGTGGAGGTCGCGGCGGTTCGCGCAGTCCTCGGCGTACTGCTCGCTCATGGTCTGGCCACCGCTCTCCAGCATCGCGATCTGGCTCGCGTAGGCGCCGACCGCGCGTAGTTTGCGGGCCCACTGGCTGTCACTGATCGCGACGGCCACCGGCTCCGACACGCGTACGCCCGCCGGCAGCGCCGGCATGACGTTGACTCCCGGCCACGCGAGGTAGGGGAAGTCGTCCCAGAGCGACAGCGGCGAGTCGGTCCTGGCCACCGCGGCGAGGACGGCGTCGCGGGTGCGCCGGTGATCGACGTGATTGCCGACCGCCGCGCACGTGACGACCCGGTCGACGGAGAACTCACCGATCACCCGCTCGATGTCGGCGGCCACGGCGGCGACCAGATCGTCCTCGTCGTCGGCATGGTGGTCCATCGGGTTCTCGTCGTCGATCACCCAGCCGCCCTGCGCGTTCCTGCGGTAGATCGCGTCGAGGAACGGGCCGCACAGATACGGCGGGTCGACGCCGAGCGTGGCGAGGGCCGCGACGTTCTCGTCGCGCCGCGCCGCCACGGGATCACCGACGATCGCCCACTGGTCGTGGAAGGTGGTCGCGATCGGCGAGTACGGCGGCGCGGGACTTTCGGCGAACACCGTGTAGACGACGACGTGTTCGCCAGCGTCGGCCAACTGGACGAGGTGGCCGCCGTAGGACAGCACCGCGTCATCGAGATGCGGCGACACCACCAGGGTTGTCATGCGGCTCTCCCTTCGAAGTGGGGTTGCTGCGAATGTGCGGTCGGCAGCACCGGGTCGGCGTACGAGATCGTCCGGCGGCCGATCCGGCCGGCCTCCGCGAGGATCTGCATTCCCCAGGTGTCCCAGACGCCGGCCATCCGCGAGGTGATGACGACCGTGCCGGCACTGTCGTCGCTCAGCGGCGTGGACAGCCCAAGAGCGTGGTAACCGCTGTGGTCCCCCGAACGCACGGCCCGGTCGAGGAGTTCGTGATCGAAGTCGACGAGGGTCGCGCCGGTCACCGACGCGGGCAGCTCGCCGCCGCACCCGATGATGGTGACCGCCTCATCGTCGGGCACATCCGCCAGGGCGTCGGCTATCTCGGCTGAGACGCTCAGGCCCCGCGCCCGCTGCTGCCAGTCGAGGAGCTCCAGGTACGTCGGCTCCCACTGCCAGAACTCCCCCTTCTCCACCATCACGGCCAGACCCATCTCGATCGCGGGCTCGGGGAACTTGCTCAGGAACAGCCGCATGTTGGCGAACAGCTCGTCGAAATTGGCCTTGTGGTCGCGGTCGTGCGGCGCGACAACCGCCCACGCATCCGCCGCGAGCTCGATCGTCAGGCCGGCGCGGTGCAGCCGGAAACCCAGCTCCATGTCCTCGCCACCCCAGCCCTGGAATCGCTCCTCGAAGGCGCCGACGCGGCGGAAGTCGTCCATCCGGATCGAACAGTTTCCGGTCCAGAAGGCCTTCCAGGGGATCGACCGTTTCCTCAGGTCCATGCCGCAGCCGGCGAAGTAGGGCTGGCGCACGTCCTGGAACTCCGGTAGGTGGCGGTAGCGCTCCACCACCAACTCGGGCGACAGCTGCGCGAGGAGCTCGTCCACCCCCACCATCGGCGAATCGGGGTTGTAGCCGTAGCTGGGCCCCACCACCGCCCGCCGCGACTCGCCGCCCTCGTGGGCGGCCAGGTGCGCGGCGAGGAAC
>NZ_JBFAPG010000408.1:0-5759 GCF_040675595.1 Micromonospora sp. NPDC049580 | reverse complement strand
ACCGTCCGGGTGAGGGTCACCGCCGATTGCGTGGTCGAACCGGTCAGGTGGCCGAGCAGGCGGTGTCCAGCTCCTTGATATCGGCTTCCAGGGCCTTTTTGCTGGGCTTGGCGCCGGCGGACTTGTTGTACGCGTCGCTCAGGCCCATCATCTCGTTCTGGATTTTTTCGCTGGCGGCGGTGACTGCCTCGTTGGCGCCCATCGAGTGCGCCAGGATCGCGACCGAGCCGGCGGCCCACTGGGCACTGACCGCGAAGTGTCCGGCTGGCGGGCCGATCTTCTCGGCCTTGGTGACCTTAGCCGCGTTGTCCTTGATGTCCTTCTTGATGTCGGCGCAGGCCTTCACTGTGGCCGCGTCGTTGGCCGCGGTGCTGGTCGCGGTGGTGGCCGCACTACCGGTCGGGGCGGCGCTCGAGGCCGCCGGGGACGGCGAGGTTGCAGTGCCCGCAGATTCGGGCTGCGGATCGCAGCCGGACAGCGCGATTGCCGCCGCAACGGCCGAGCCAGTCAGGACGAGTCGAGTTCGGTTCATCGATGTTTCCCCCATGATCTTCATGTTCGGCGCACGCTACCAGCCCTGGTCGGACGGGTCGGATCAATTAGAGGGCCGACGAGCACGGAGCCCTAGGTCTGGAGCTGGATGCGGGGCGCGTGGTGACTGTGGACGACGGGTGCCGTAGTGCTCGCACGTGTCGGTCCGCGGGCGGCGAAGGTTGGTCTGCGTCGAGAACGTCCCCGACCGGACCGGTTCCGGGCAGAGGTAGCCGAGGTGCAGTTGCACCCATGGAGTGCGGGTGCACGCCGCCGTGGCGGGCGGTGAGGCGGCGTGAGCCAGACCGTCGCCGGCCGGGCTGGAGGTAGGGCCGGCCCGTCCGCTAGCCCCGACGTTCGCCGAGTACGTGCCAGTGGTGGCCGCCGCGGTGTCGCCGTTTAATCCTCGGGCGTACGGCTCGAACGGGAATCGGGTGGTGCAGGCATGGGGGATCGGCGTATCGATGAGGTGGCCCCCGAAGGTCATTCGTTGGCGGCCCGGGCCTCGGGCTTGATCCAGCCGAAGGTGCGCTCCACCGCGCGCTGCCAGTTCTCCCGTTCCTCGGCCCGCACGGCGTTGTCCATCTTGGGCACCCAGCGGGCGGCGGGGTGCCAGTTGCTGCGCAGCCCCTCCAGGTCGGGCCAGTAGCCGACCGCCAGCCCGGCGGCGTACGCCGCGCCGAGGGAGACCGTCTCGGCGACCATCGGGCGCACCACCGGCACCGCGACCACGTCGGCGACGAACTGCATCAGCAGGTTGTTGGCGGTCATCCCGCCGTCCACCCGCAGCGCCGTCAACTCCAGGCCGGAGTCGGCGTTCATCGCGTCGACCACCTCGCGGGTCTGCCAGCCGGTGGCCTCCAGCACCGCGCGGGCCAGGTGCCCCTTGGTGATGTACGAGGTGAGCCCGACGATCACGCCGCGCGCCTCGCTGCGCCAGTGCGGCGCGAACAGCCCGGAGAAGGCCGGCACGATGTAGCAGCCGCCGTTGTCGTCCACAGTGCGGGCGAGGGTCTCGATCTCCGGCGCCGAACTGATCAGCTCCAGCCGGTCGCGGAACCACTGCACCAGGGACCCGGTGATCGCGATGGAGCCTTCGAGGGCGTAGACGGCCGGCTGCCCGCCGATCTGGTAGCCGACGGTGGTGAGCAGCCCGTGGCTGGAGTGCACCGGCTCCGTGCCGGTGTTGAGCAGCAGAAAGCTGCCCGTGCCGTAGGTGCACTTGGCGTCGCCCGGCGCGAAGCAGGTCTGGCCGAACAGGGCGGCCTGCTGGTCGCCGAGCGCCGCTGCGATCCGCACGCCGGGCAGGACGGCGGTCGCGGTGCCGTACACCTCTGACGAGGAGCGGATCTCGGGCAGCATGGCGGCCGGGATGCCGAAGAAGGCCAGCGAGTCCGGGTGCCAGCCGAGCGCGCGAAGGTCCATCAGCATGGTCCGGCTGGCGTTGGTGACGTCGGTCAGGTGCAGACCGCCGTCCGGGCCGCCGGTGAGGTTCCAGATCAGCCAGCTTTCCATCGTCCCGAAGAGCACCTCGCCGCGCTCGGCCCGCTCGTACAGCCCGGGCGTGTGGTCGAGCAGCCAGCGCAGCTTGGGGCCGGAGAAGTACGTGGCCAGCGGCAGCCCACAGTGTTGCCGGAGGTCCTCGGCGCCGGGTGCCCGGGCCAGCGTCTCCACCAGTGTGTCGGTGCGGGTGTCCTGCCAGATGATCGCCGGCGCCACCGGGACGCCGGTTCGCCGGTCCCACACCACTGTGCTCTCCCGCTGGTTGGCGATGCCGATCGCGGCGACCTGGCCCGGAACGATGCCGGCCTGGGCGAGGGCCCTGGGCACCACCTTGCCGACGTTGCGCCAGATCTCCAGCGCGTCGTGTTCCACCCAGCCGGGCCGGGGGAAGTGCTGCTGGTGCTCCCGCTGCGCCACGGAGACCAGGTTGCCCCGGCGGTCGAACACGATGCAGCGGGTCGAGGTGGTGCCCTGGTCGATGGAGACGACGTAGCTGTCAGTCATTCCTCGTCCTCTCTGGGCGGATGGCGGTGCAGGGTGGACGGATCACCAGCGCGCCGCGCCGAGGTCCCGGGACACCGCGCGTGCGGCGTCGCGGACGTACGCGACGAGCGTCGGGCGGGGGTGGCGCTGCGCGTCGCAGACGCGATCGACCGGGCCGGAGAGCCCGATCGCGCCCACGACGAGGCCGCCGTAGCCGCGGATGGGCGCGGCGATACCGGCCTCGCCGAGGGTCATCTCCTCGATCTCGGCGCCCCAGCCGTTGTCCCGGATCGCGGTCAGCGCCCGGCTGAGGGTCCGGGCGGTGACCAGGGTCCGCCGGGTGTACGGCTCGGGTTCGCCCTGCATGACCGCGTTGGCGGCGCCGACGTCGTAGGCGAGCAGGACCTTGCCGAGCGCGGTGGCGTGCGGGGGCAGCAGGGACCCGACGTCGAGGGTCTGCAGGGTGTCGTCGGGCCGGAAGACGTGGTGGACCACCAGCACCTTGCCGTCCAACAGGGTGCCGATGCGGACGGCCTCGCCGCTGCGCGCGGCCAGCGGGTCGGCCCAGTTGATGGAGCGTGAGCGCAGTTCGTTGACGTCGAGGTAGCTGGTGCCCAGGTGCAGCAGGGCCGCCCCGAGCTGGTACTTGCCGGAGGTCTTGTCCTGCTCCACGAAGCCGACGTCCTGGAGCGTGCGGACGATACCGTGCGCGGTGCCTTTGGCCAGGTCGAGAGAGCGGGCGATCTCCCCGATGCCGAGGCGGCCGGAGCTGCTGGCCAGCAGGCGGAGGATCGCCGCGGCCCGCGTGATGGACTGCACCTGACCCGGCATGGGGCGGAATGCTAATCGCGTTTTGGCGGCCGCAACAGTGTTCGGCATTGTCGACCGAGGTTCGTTGACCCGGCACCGAGGGTTTCCTACGGTTCACCGCACAGTGACGTTACTGCACCGCGGCGTCACCGACCGACCCTCCACTTCCCCCGAGGGGAGGGCTGCCACCCCCACCGTTTTTGGAGGCAAGATGGCGCAACGGTTGAAAGCGCCCGGGCTCGTTGGCGAGTTGGCCGCCGAGTTCGCCGGCACCGCGATTCTCATCCTGTTCGGCGTGGGCGTGGTCGCCCAGGTGGCCGCGGCGGGGACCGGCGAGTTCGACAGCATCGCCTGGGCCTGGGGCCTCGGCGTCACGCTCGGCGTGTACGTGGCGGGCCGCATCAGCGGCGCGCACCTCAACCCCGCGGTCACCGTCGCCCTGGCGGTCTTCAAGGGCTTCTCCTGGCGCAAGGTGATGCCGTACGCCCTGGCCCAGACCGCCGGCGCGTTCGTCGCGGCCCTGCTCATCCGCTGGAACTACAGCGAGGTGCTGTCCCGGTTCGACCCAGGCCTGACCAGCAAGAGTCAGGGCGTCTTCTCCACCCTGCCCGGTGCCGGCGTGAGCGAGTGGGGCGCGCTGCGTGACCAGATCATCGGCACGGCCATCCTGCTGTTCCTCGTCCTGGCCGTCACCGACGCGCGTAACTCGCTGCCCGCCGGCAACCTCGCCCCGCTGATCGTCGGCCTGATCGTGGTGGCGATCGGCATGGCCTTCGCCGCCAACGCCGGCTACGCCATCAACCCCGCCCGCGACTTCGGCCCCCGCCTCGCCTCGTTCCTGACCGGTTACGAAACGGCCTTCCAGGACACCAGCGGTTATCCGTACTTCTGGGTGCCGATCGTCGGGCCGCTCGTCGGTGGCATCATCGGCGCCGGCCTCTACGAGCTGATCATCGGCCGCTTCCTGCCCAGCGAGGACGAGTTGGAGCCGGGCGCCCTGGCCACCGAGAAGACCTCGGCCGAGGACGAGCTCGCCCGCATCTGACATCGCCGACCCGAATCCTTACGACGGACACAGAAGGAGACACCCGAATGGCTGACTTCGTCGGCGCGGTCGACCAGGGCACCACCAGCACCCGCTTCATGATCTTTGACCACGGTGGCAACGAGGTCGGCCGCCACCAGCTCGAACACCAGCAGATCCTGCCGCAGGCCGGCTGGGTGGAGCACAACCCACTCGAGATCTGGGAGCGGACCCAGACGGTCATCCAGACCGCGATGAACGCCCGTGGCCTGACCGCCTCCGATCTGGCCGCGCTCGGCATCACCAACCAGCGCGAGACCACCGTGGTGTGGAACCGCCGGACCGGCCGGCCCTACTACAACGCCATCGTCTGGCAGGACACCCGTACCGACCGCATCGCCTCGGCGCTGGAACGCGAGGGCAAAGGCGACGTCATCCGACGCAAGGCCGGCCTGCCTCCGGCGACGTACTTCTCCGGCGGGAAGATCCAGTGGATCCTCGAGAACGTCGACGGGGTCCGGGAGGCCGCCGAGCGCGGCGAGGCCGTCTTCGGCAACACCGACTCCTGGCTGCTGTGGAACCTCACCGGTGGCGTCGAGGACGGGGTGCACGTCACCGACCCGACCAACGCCAGTCGCACCATGCTGATGAACCTGGAGACGCTGGACTGGGACGACGAGCTGCTGTCCTTCTTCGACATCCCTCGCGCCATGCTGCCGGAGATCCGGCCGTCGTCCGACCCCCGCTCGTACGGCAGCACCCGGCAGCACGGCCCGTTCGCCGGCCGAGTCCCGATCACCGGCGACCTGGGCGACCAGCAGGCCGCCACGGTCGGGCAGGTCTGCTTCGCCCCGGGTGAGGCGAAGAATACCTACGGCACGGGAAACTTCATGCTCCTCAACACCGGCACGGAGATCGTGCGGTCGAAGGCCGGGCTGCTCACCACGGTGTGCTACCAGTTCGGCAACGACGCCCCGGTGTACGCGCTCGAAGGCTCGATCGCGGTCACCGGCTCGGCCGTGCAGTGGCTGCGCGACCAGCTCAAGATCATCAGTACCGCCGCGCAGAGCGAGATCCTGGCCCGCCAGGTGGAGGACAGCGGCGGGGTGTACTTCGTGCCCGCGTTCTCCGGCCTGTTCGCACCGTACTGGCGCTCCGACGCCCGTGGCGCGATCGTCGGCCTCTCCCGGTTCAACACCGACGCCCACATCGCCCGGGCCACTCTGGAGTCCATCTGCTACCAGAGCCGGGACGTGGCCGACGCCATGGAGCAGGACTCCGGCGTGCACCTGGAGTGCCTCAAGGTCGACGGCGGCGTCACCGTCAACGACCTGTGCATGCAGATGCAGGCGGACATCCTCGGCGTACCGGTCAGCCGGCCGGTGGTCGCCGAGACCACCGCCCTCGG
>NZ_JBFAPG010000407.1:0-5765 GCF_040675595.1 Micromonospora sp. NPDC049580 | reverse complement strand
ATGCACTACACCGGCATGGCGGCGATGCGCCTCAACGGCAGCCTCGGCTACGACAGCACCCGCGTCATCCTCTCGGTGGTCGTCGCGGTCGTCGCCGCCACCGTCGCGCTGTGGCTCGCGATGACCGTCCGTCGCCCACTGGCGATCTTCGCGTCCGCGCTGGTCATGGGCGTCGCCGTGAACGGCATGCACTTCACCGGCATGAGCGCGCTCTCGGTGCACCTGCACGAACGTGCGGATGGGGTGACCGGCACCAGGGTGAGCGCGTTGCTGGTGCCGATCATCGTGGCGGTGATCTTCGGGGTGGTCGGGCTGCTCTACGCCCTGCTCGCCGCGCCCACCGACGACGACCGGGCCGCCGCCGCGTACCTCGACGCGCGCCGGGGACCGGAGCCGGCCCCGGCTGCGCCGGTGGCCGCTCCGGACCCGGTCGGGCTGCGTGCCCGCTCCACCCTGGGGCAGCCCGGCACCCCGTTCCCGTCGCGTCGGGACACCCCGCCGCGCTGACGCCCGCACCCGGGGGGAGTGATCAGGCCACCGGGACCCGGTCCAGGAAGCCGAGCACCTGGCTGAGCTGCCCGTTGCCGTCCAGCACGGCGACGTCGAAGCCCACGACCGGCGCCTCGACCCCGTCGGGCCCCAGCTCCCAGGTGAACCGGACCTGGTCGTGGTGGCCGTCGACCGGGCCGGCCAGCCGGAACGTCATGCCGGGAAACTGGCCCTGCACCGCCGCGATCGTGGCGTCGATCGCCTCCCGGCCCTCGGCGACGGTGAGCGGGTCGACGTAGCGGGCGTCGGGGGCCCACACGTCAGCGATCTGGGTGCGGCGACGGGCCGGGTCGGTCTCGTTCCAGATCGCGATGTACCGCTCGGCCAGCGCGTCGAAGCTCGTAGCCATGGCTCTCTCCTCATCGTCGGGTGACGAGCGGCGGTGGGCGCCGCTCTCGGGAGAGATGGTTGCGGCCCGCCCGGGGCGCTGTCGATTACGTCGGAGGTAATGGTCCGTGCGCCGGCGCGATCACTAGGGTCGGTCGCGTGACGACGACGACCAGGCCGGTACGACGGGTCGGCGAGCTGCTGCGCGACTGGCGCCAGAGCCGCCGGATGAGCCAACTCGACCTGTCGATCGAGACGGGGATCTCCGCTCGACATCTGAGCTTCGTGGAGACCGGGCGGTCCCGGCCGAGCCCCGAGCTGATCCTGCGGCTCGCCGAGCAGCTCGACGTACCGCTGGCGGACCGCAACACCATCCTGCTCGCCGGCGGGTACGCGCCCGCCTATCCCCGCCACGAGCTGGACGACCCGGAGCTGGCGCCGGTGCGTGCCGCCGTACGGCGGATCCTCGACGGCCACGGCCCGTACCCGGCGGCGCTCATCGACCGGCACTGGCAACTCGTCGAGGCCAACCCCGCCGTGGCGTTGTTCACCGACGGCGCGGCGCCGCACCTGCTCGTCCCTCCGGTCAACGTCCTGCGGCTCAGCCTGCACCCCGACGGCATGGCCCCGCGGATCGGCAACCTGCCCGAGTGGCGTACGCACCTGCTCACCCGGCTGCGCCAGACGGCCGCCGCCACCGGCGACGCGGCCCTGCACGACCTGTACGAGGAGCTGCGCGGCTATCCCGGCGACAACGGCCATTCGCAGGCTTTGGACGACCCGGTCTCGCGGGTCGCCGTCGGGCTCCGGTACCGCCACCACGGCCGGACACTGTCCTTCCTCAGCACCACCACCGTGTTCGGCACCCCGCTCGACGTCACCGTCGCCGGGCTTGCCGTCGAGTCGTTCTTCCCCGCCGACGCGGCGACGCTGCGCGCCCTCGGCGTACGGGGCGGCGACGAGGTCCCACCGAGCTGACCGAGGTGCTCCCGCTGTGCCGGTCGCGGGGCGTGTCGGTGTTGAATGCGGGGGTGTCCGCCACCCGCCGGTCAGCCCGGACACAGAGGAGAGTGAGATGAACTTCCAGCGCCTCGGCCCGAGCGGCCAGGAGATCCCGGTCGTCCAGCGCGACGGTACGACCTTCGACCTGCGGCCGCTCACCGCAGACCTGGACGGGGCGTTCTGGGCGTCGGACGGGATCGCGCGGACGCGGGTCGCGCTCGACAGTGGCGAGCTGGCCGAGCTGCCCGACGCGGACAGCCTGCGGGTGGGTGCTCCCATCGCCCGACCTCACAAGATCGTCTGCATCGGACTCAACTACCGCGATCACGCGGCGGAGACGGGTGCGGCGCTGCCGGCCGAGCCGGTGGTCTTCATGAAGGACCCGATGACGATCGTCGGGCCGTACGACGACGTTCTCGTTCCGCGCGGCTCGACGAAGACCGACTGGGAGGTCGAACTCGCGGTCGTCGTCGGCACGACCATCCGCTACGCCGACTCCCCGCAGGAGGCCATGCGGCACATCGCGGGGTACGCGGTGTCGCACGACGTCTCCGAGCGGGCGTTCCAGTTGGAGCGCGGGGGCCAGTGGGACAAGGGCAAGAGCTGCGAGACCTTCAACCCGCTGGGGCCGAGCCTCGTGCCGGCCGACGAGGTCGACGACCCGCAGTCGCTGGCGCTGCGGTTGTGGGTCAACGGGGTTCTCCGCCAGGACGGGTCCACCAAGGACATGATCTTCCCGGTCGCGCACGTCGTCTGGTACCTCAGCCAGTTCATGGTCCTGTACCCCGGCGACGTCATCAACACGGGCACGCCCGCCGGGGTGGCGCTGGGCCTTCCGGACCACCCGTACCTGCGCGCCGGCGACGTGGTGGAGCTGGAGGTCGCCGGCCTGGGGCGGGCACGCCAGACGTTGGTGGCGGCATGAGCGCGGAGTTCGCCGGGCTGGCCGCGCTGGTCACGGGAGGCGCCTCCGGCATCGGCCGCGCCACCGCCGCGGAGCTGCGCGAGCGGGGGGCCCGGGTGGCCGTCCTCGACCTCGACCCGAGCGGCCTGCCGGAGGGCATCGCCGGCATCGCCGCCGACGTGTCGAGCCGCCCGTCGGTGCAACAGGCTGTCGCCGCGGCCGCCGACGCGCTCGGCGGCATCGACGTGGTGGTCAACAACGCCGGGATCGGCGCGACCGGGACCGTCGCCGACCAGACCGACGACGAGTGGCACCGCGTGCTCGACGTCAACGTGGTCGGCATGGCGCGCGTCGTCAGCGCGGCCCTGCCCTGGCTGCGCCGCTCGGAGCACGCGTCGGTCGTCAACCTCTCGTCCATCGCCGCGCTCAACGGACTGCCCGGCCGGGCGCTCTACTCGGCCAGCAAGGGCGCCGTGCTGTCGCTGACCCTCGCCATGGCCACCGACCACGTCCGCGAGGGCATCCGGTTCAACTGCGTCTGCCCCGGCACGGCCGACACGCCCTGGGTGGGACGGCTGCTGGCGCAGGCGGACGACCCGGCCGCCGAGCGCCTGGCGTTGCAGGCCCGCCAGCCCATCGGACGACTGGTCACGCCGCAGGAGGTCGCGAACGCGATCGTCTACCTCGCGTCGCCGCTCTCGGCGTCGACCACGGGTACGGTGTTGGACGTCGACGGTGGCCTCACCCATCTGCGGGTCCGGCCGTGACGACGGGCGGGGGTGTGCGGTGCGGATCGCGCTGTTCGTGACCTGCCTGGCCGACACCATGTTCCCGCAGGCGGCCACCGCGACGGTGCGGCTGCTGGAGCGGCTCGGCCACGACGTGGTCTTCCCGCCGGAGCAGACCTGCTGCGGGCAGATGCACGTCAACACCGGCTACCAGCGCGAGGCCGTTCCCCTGGTACGCCGGCACGTGCGGGTCTTCGACCCGTACGACGTGATCGTCGCGCCGTCGGGTTCCTGCGTCGGGTCGGTGCGCCACCAGCACGCGATGGTGGCCCGGCGGGCCGGCGACGTACGGCTGGCCAGCCGGGCCGAGTCGGTGGCCGAGCGGACGTACGAGCTGTCGGAGCTGCTCGTCGACGTGCTCGGGGTGACCGACGTGGGCGCGTACTACCCGCACCGGGTCACCTACCATCCGACCTGCCACTCGCTGCGGATGCTGCGGGTGGGTGACCGGCCGCGACAGTTGCTGCGCGCGGTGCGCGGCCTCGACCTGGTCGAGTTGCCGGCGGCGGAGCAGTGCTGCGGGTTCGGCGGCACGTTCGCGGTGAAGAACCCGGAGACGTCCACGGCGATGCTGGCGGACAAGATGCGCCACGTGCTCGCCACCGGCGCCGACGTGTGCGCCGCCGGGGACGTCTCGTGTCTCATGCACATCGGCGGCGGCCTGTCGCGACTGCGGACCGGGGTGCGCACCGTGCACCTCGCCGAGATCCTGGCCTCGACCGAGCAGAGCGGCACGGTCAGCGCCCGATCGGCGGTCCGGTCGTGACCCGCCGGACGTTCCTCGGCATGCCGGCGACCACCCCACCGGTGACCGCGCCGGCGGGCGTGGGGCACCTGCGCGGCGACGAGTCGTTCCCGAGCGCCGCGCGGCGCAGCCTGGCCGACCCGCAACTGCGGCGCAACCTCCGCCACGCCACGTCGACGATCCGGGCCAAGTCCGCGGGTGTGATCGCCGAGCAGGCGGACTGGGAGCAGTTGCGCGCGGCGGGCGCGGCCATCAAGGCCGACACCCTGCACCGCCTGCCCGACCTGCTGGAACAGCTCGAAGAGAAGGTCACCGAGGCCGGCGGCGTGGTGCACTGGGCGGCGGACGCGGTTGAGGCCAACCGGATCGTCACCGACCTCGTCCGCGCGGCCGGCGCGGACCGGGTCATCAAGGTCAAGTCCATGGCGACCCAGGAGATCGGCCTCAACGAGGCCCTCGAAGCGGCCGGGATCACCCCAATCGAGACGGACCTGGCGGAGCTGATCGTGCAGCTCGGCGACGACCGGCCGAGCCACATCCTGGTGCCCGCGATCCACCGCAACCGGGCCGAGATCCGGGAGATCTTCCTCCGCGAGATGCCCGGCGTCGACCCGGCGCTCACCGACGACCCGGCGGCCCTCGCGGCCGCCGCGCGCCGGTTCCTGCGCGAGACGTTCCTGAGTACGCCGGTGGCGGTGTCCGGCGCGAACTTCGCCGTCGCCGAGACGGGCACCCTGGCCGTGGTCGAGTCCGAGGGCAACGGGCGGATGTGCCTGACCCTGCCGGAAACCCTCATCACCGTCATGGGCGTGGAGAAGGTGGTGCCGACCTGGCGGGACCTGGAGGTCTTCCTCCAGCTGCTGCCGCGGGCGTCGACGGGGGAGCGGATGAACCCGTACACCTCGATGTGGACGGGCGTGACCCCGGGCGACGGGCCGCAGGCGTTCCACCTGGTCCTGCTCGACAACGGGCGTAGCGCGGTGCTCGCCGACGAGGTCGGCCGGCAGGCGCTGCGGTGCATCCGCTGCTCGGCGTGCCTCAACGTGTGCCCGGTCTACGAGCGTGCCGGCGGCCACGCCTACGGGTCGGTGTACCCGGGGCCCATCGGGGCGGTGCTGTCGCCCCAGCTCACCGGCATCGAGGACAACGCCTCCCTGCCGTACGCGTCGACGCTCTGCGGCGCCTGCTACGACGCCTGCCCCGTCAAAATCAACATCCCGGAGCTGCTGGTGCACCTGCGTGCCGAGGCCGTCGAGTCGCGACCGCGGCCCACCGCCGAGTCGATCGCGATGGCCGCCGCCGCGTACACGATGGACCGACCCCGGCTGTACGCGGCCGGGCAGCGCGCCGCGCGGCTGAGCCGGCTCGCCGGTCGGCGTGGCCGAGGGCTGCCCCCACCGCTGAACGGCTGGACCGCCAGCCGGGACCTGCCGGACCCGCCGGCGCAGAC
>NZ_JBFAPG010000406.1:0-5773 GCF_040675595.1 Micromonospora sp. NPDC049580 | reverse complement strand
CCTTGGGGCCGGATTCTGACGCAAACCTCTTGATCACCGGGAAGAGGGGTGGGGGTTAGAGGTCTAGGAGGAGGGTTTGGGGGCCTATGTTGAGGCTTTCCACCAGCATGTGGGCTCGGAAGCGGCCCGTTTCGACCTTGGCGCCTCGTTCGCGTAGGGCGTCGACCACCGCTGTCACCAGGGGTTCGGCGACCTCGGCGGGGGCTGCCGCCGTCCAGCTTGGACGGCGGCCCTTGCGGGCGTCGCCGTAGAGGGTGAACTGGCTGACCAGCAGGATCGGCGCGCCGGTGTCGGCGGCGGACCGTTCACCGTCCAGGATGCGCAGCTCGTGCACCTTGCGCGCCATCGTCTGAGCGGTCTCCGCGCTGTCGGTGTGGGTCACTCCGAGCAGCACCAGCAGGCCGTTCTCGATCGCGCCGACCACCTCACCGTCGACGGTCACGCTGGCCCGCCCGACGGTCTGCACCACCGCCCGCATCAGCGCGCCACCGCGCACAGCACCGGGATCACGCGGTCACCGGTTCGATGAAGCCGCGCTCCACCAGGTGCGCGACGATCGGGCCGGCGGCCTCGGCCATCTCCGCGGGTTCGACGTCGTGGGCCGCCGCGAGCAGGGCGAGCTGGTCGCGCAGCGGCAGCCGGCCGTCGGCCCCACCGACCAGTGCCAGCACCAGCGGGTCGATCTCCTCGGTCCAGCGCAGGCCGTGCGGCATCGCGAGCACCTGCCGGTCCACCGCCCAGCCCTCGTCGCCCATGGTGGCCTCCTGACGCAGCTGGAGGCCGTCGGTGGCCCGGTAGCGCTCGGCGAGCAGCGCTTCGGTGTCGCGTACCCGCAGGAAGTCCTGGCGGTCGAACCAGGCGCCGATCTGGTCGCCCAGCGGCGGCTGGACCCGCTGACGCAGGTCCTCCACGCGGACCACCGGGTCGGCGTGCCCACCCTGGCGCAGAGACACGATGCCGAAGCCGATCGCCTCGATCTTGTGCGCGTCGAACCAGTCCAGCCAGACGGCCGCCCGCTGCGGGTCGGCGCCCTCGCCGACGTCGGTGAGCCACAGGTCGACGTACGCCATCGGGTCGGCCACCTCGCGCTGGATCACCCAGGCGTCCAGGCCGGTGCCGGCGAACCAGCCGGCCACCCGCTCGTCCCACTCCTCGCCGGCGACGTGCACCCAGTTCGCCAGGTACTGCATGGTGCCGCCCTCGGTGAGCAGGCCGGGGGCGGCGGAGGCCAGTTCGGCGGCGATCGCGTCACCCACCCGGCCCGAGTCGCGGTAGACGTGCGTGGTGGTGCCCGGACCGACCACGAACGGTGGGTTGCTCACCACCAGGTCGAAGCGACGGCCGGCCACCGGGGCGACCAGGTCACCTCGAAGCAGCTCCCAGTCCTGGCCGTTGAGAGCGGCGGTGGTCGCGGCGAAGCGCAGAGCCCGCTCGGAGAGGTCCGTGGCGGTCACCGTGTCGGCGTGGGTGGCCAGGTGCAGGGCCTGGACGCCGGAGCCGGTGCCCAGGTCCAGCGCGCTGCCCACCCGCCGGCGCACGGTCGCGCCGACCAGGGTCTGGGTGGCGCCGCCGATGCCCAGCACGTGCTCGGCGTGCAGCGGACGACCCGGCCGGGCGCTGGCCGGCACGTCGGCGAGCACCCACCAGTCGTCGCCGTACGGCTCCAGGTCGACGCCGGCACGCAGACCGCCGCCGTACCGCTCGACCAGCCCGCCCGCCAGCGCCTCCGCAAGGCTGAGCGGCGCCAGCGCGGCAGCCACCGCGGCCTCCGGCTCGGTCTGGTCGCAGATGAACACCCGGATCAGGGTGCCGAGCGGGTCGCCGTCCTCGGTGGCGCGCAGCGCGGCCCGGTAGTCGTTGCGGGAGACCGCAGCGGTGGCCTGCGCGCCCAGCCGCTCGGCGATGCCGTGGCTGGTGAACCCCGTTCGGGTCAGCGCGGTCCGCAGCGCGTCGACGCCGGCGGGGGAGAGCAGCATGTCGTGTTCGTCCACGCCCTCATCCTGCCTTTCGCCCCGCCCCGCGTCGGCAGCACCCGCCGGACGACTGCCGGAGCGTCGGTGTCCGCCCGAATCGGCGCGCCAGGCAAGATGGCAGGTATGACGCTCGTGCTGCCCATCGATCCGGAGGCCAACCGGCTGCTGGAGCGCAGTCCGCTGGCCCTGCTCATCGGCATGACCCTGGACCAGAGCCTGCCCTGCCCATAGGAAGTGACTCGTTCCTGTCAGGCTGGCAGAAGCTCATGCTCCTGGAGCCGGGCTGCGGCCACCCGTACGTGCTTGTCGGTGAACATGCGTGCCTTGCGCAGACTCCAAGACGCCACTCGATCGGCCAATTCGGCCGGTTCGGCTGTCGGAGGCGCCTGAATAGAGGCGAAGTGCACCGTGGCGAGTAGTTCGAGACTGTAAGGCGTTTCGAAGCTGTCGACCAGCTCAAGCAGCTCGTTGACGCGGCGGACGATCTCATCTTCGCCTCGTAGCGCAGTTTCGGCTGCCTCAACGCTCTGCGGAAGGGGGTTGATCGGCGCGAACTGAGTGACCGGTGCAGACCGGTCCCCTATGCCTGACAGGTAGTGGCCTTCAAGGCTGTCCAGCACGTGGCCAAGGGTCGGCGCGTAGGGCCCGTAGGTTCCCCGGTTGAACGCCAACTTCAGCGGTGTGCCTAGAACCTGGAGGAAGTAGGCGAGCTTCTGGATCTCCAACTCGCTGATCCCCTCCCGAACCTCCTGAAGCCGAGCACGGTCGAGATATCGGGCGATGGCGATCAGTAGTACGGCGCGGAGGGGGGTCAGGGCGGGGACTGGCGTTGCGTTCGGCATGGCGGCAGGCGCTGGAGCTCCTTCCGGAGCGAAGACCACGACGCGTACGTTAGGCATACGAGCGGCTGCCTGCTCAATCAACGGACGAACGTCGCTCCACCGCAAACCACCGTTGCCGCAGCCTAGGGCGGGTATGGCGACGGAAGTGATACCTCGCTCGTTGACCACTTCTACCAGCGAGCGGAGGCCAGCAGCGATGTCCTCTAGATGCGACCTGCCCCGCCAGTGTCCCTTGGTTGGAAAGTTCAAGATGTATCGCCGGTGGCCGAGTATGGCGTTGTCGAACGTCCAGACCTCGCCCAAGCGAACCTCACCCCTTGCGCAGGCAGCTCGGTAGGCGCGGAAGTTTGCCGGGAATGCCCGTTTGAACTGCAGAGCGATGCCCTTGCCCATTACACCCACCGTGTTGACCGTGTTGACGAGAGCGTCGACCTCAGCGGTGAGCAGGTTGCCGTGGCCATCTTCGATCATGCTTCTCACCTCCTTCCGTACCCGTAGTACCACTTGGGCCTGACGATAACGCGCTCCGTGAGTGGATGCCCTGCTAGGAGCGCCAGCGCCCGCGACCGGTGATGATCATCGTGAACACCAACCCACTTGATCAGCCGCGTATCCAACTCCTGATGAACGAGGAATTCCGCCTGTCGCCTGCGTTGGCGGTCCATGTCTTCGGCGGTGTTGTTCCATCGCTCGGCTGTCATGAGCGGCCAGTCGACCATCTCGTTCAGCGCCCGGAGGTCGGCCGTGAACTCCGTGGTAGCGGTGGCGGCGTTGCCGTCGGTCCCGACCCATCCTGATGCGCCATCGACCGCAGATCCGACGGTAGTCAAGAGGTAGACCAGCGGCCGATCGCCCCCGGGATAGCAATTCGGCTTGCTGTCCCGGTGATCGCAGGCGATTCGGTACATCATGGGCGATCTGGGAGCAAAGTAGAACGGGACGTAGTCACCCACCTGTCCACCTGGCCCGGCGAGCACTGGTCGTCGTCGGCGAGACTCCTTGATTGCCCGGTCGCCGACCTCGGTGCGGGTCAGACCCTCGCGTGCAGTGATGTCGCACGCGACCCGGCCTGAACTGAAGATTGCTTCGATGTTGTCCACGTGCGTGAAGTGATAGATCCATCGGTCTCTCACGCTGACCCCGTCAGACACGTCGAGCCGTCACTTGGTTCGCCATCATGGCAGCTCGACTCCTGCGCGTCTGTTCACACCAGCCCGCAGACCCTATCGAACCTCGTTCCGATTGCTACCTACCCAACCGGCAGTACCGATCGGGTGCGGCATCATCAGAGCATGGCGCTGTCTCTTCCCATCGATCCGGAGGCCAACCGGCTGCTGGAGCGCAGTCCGCTGGCCCTGCTCATCGGCATGACCCTGGATCAGCAGGTGCCGATGGAGAAGGCGTTCTCCTCGCCGTACGTGCTCGCCCAGCGCCTCGGCCACGACCTGGACGCGGCGGAGCTGGCCGGCTACGACCCGCAAGCCCTGGTCGCGCTCTTCGCCCAGCCGCCCGCGCTGCACCGGTTTCCCAAGGCGATGGCGGCCCGGGTGCAGGAGGTCTGCCAGGTGCTCGTGGAACGCTACGACGGTGACGCGGCGCTGCTCTGGGCCGACGTCGCCGACGGGCCGGAGCTGCTGCGGCGGGTCGCCGGGCTGCCCGGCTTCGGCAAGCAGAAGGCGCAGATCTTCGTGGCCCTGCTCGGCAAGCGGTTCGGGGTGACCCCGCAGGACTGGCGGGAGGCGGCCGGTGGGTACGGCGATCCCGGCGCGTACCGGTCGGTGGCGGACGTCACCGACGCCGATTCGCTGCGCCGGGTGCGGGAGTACAAGCAGCAGATGAAGGCGGCGGCGAAGGCTGCGGGGGGCTGACGCTCAGGCGGCGGTCGGGTGGGCCAGCGACGCCAGCGCCCGCCGGACGTCGGCGAGGGAGACGGTGGCGGAGTCGTCCAGGTCGGCCAGGCCGGCCTCGATCCACTGCCGCATCAGGGTGGTGACCCCGATGCCCCGGGCGTCGGCGGCGGTGCGGACCCGCTCGTAGGTCTCCAGCGGCAGCCGCACCGATCGGCTCACCATCGGCACGTCGGTGTCGGGGGTGGGCAGGTCCACCGCCGGGCTGTCGTCGATCAGGTCGGCGAGCCGGTCGTCGCCGCTGTGGAACTGCTTGGTCGCGTCGTTACGGTGCATCGTCACGGCCTCCTCATCGGCGATCTCTCCGCACGGCCTCGTCGTAGCGCTTCGACTCGACGTCGCTCAGCTCGCGGGCGGAGAGGATGTCCCAGTCGTTGTCGGTGCCGTCGGCCTCGGCGAGCAGCACCGCCAGGCGGCGGCCCCGCCGGGCGGCGGCGTAGACCACCATCACGTCGTCGCCCAGGTGGCGGATGACCCGCCGAGGGCTGTGCAGCGCCTCCCAGACTTCCCCGGGAGTGACGTCGTAGACCCTCAGGTTGGCCAACGCCTCATCGGTGAAGCTGAACCTGCTGCCCACATCGCGCAGCGTACCACGCGCGTAACACGTACCGGGCTGGGTCAATTTTCGCTGATCACGCTTCGGTGGTGACAGGATGGGGCGTAATCCCTTCGAGGAGGTCCATGGTGAAGCGTCAGGCGTACCAGCCGATACTGATCACCGATGCCTCGCGCAGCCAGAATGATCAGCTCACCAGCCGTCAACGCCGCTACGTCCTCATGATGGGCATCCGGGTGGCCTGCATCATCGCGGGCGCGATCCTGGTCGGCGCGAACGCCCCACTGCTCTGGGTCTGGCTGCCGCTGTGCGCCCTCGGCATGGTGCTCATTCCGTGGCTGGCCGTGCTGCTGGCCAACGACCGGCCGCCGAAGGAGGAGCACCGGCTGGCCAATCGGTTCCATCCCCGGCGGCAGGACGAGGCGCCGCCGATGAGTCTCACCGCCGACGAGCGCCCGCACAAGGTCATCGACGTCGAGCCCTGACCCGCGAGCG
>NZ_JBFAPG010000405.1:0-5794 GCF_040675595.1 Micromonospora sp. NPDC049580 | reverse complement strand
CCCGTCGCGTGGCGGCGGGGCCGGGTGTTGCGCCTGCCCGATCCGGCGGCCCGCGATGGGACTCCGCGGCTAGAGGCCCTGCCCGATCTCCACCAGATAGCCGTCGGGGTCGCGGAGGTAACAACGGATCTCCGTGCCGTGGTCCTTCGGCTCGGTGAGGAAATCCGCGCCGCGGGCCTTCCACTCGGTGTAGAGCGCGTGGATGTCCCGGACCCGGACATTCATCGCGCAGCTCAGGGTGTTGGAGTCGACCGGGGCCTTGGCCTGGACCGTCGGCTTGTCGTCCGTCGGGCCGCCCTCGACGTTGATGATGATGTAGCTGTTGAAGAACCTCATGATCAACGGGTTCGCGTCATGGACGCACGTCGCCCCGAACACCCGCTCGTAGTATTCCCGCGACCGATCGATGTCGCGGACGATGAGCAGCGTCGCCAGGAACATGCCGTCTTCGGGCTCGAAATAGTCGGGAGCCGGGTTGGCCAGCGTCATAGCCACCTCTTCGTCGCCTGCCTCCGCTGCACGGGCGGCGACGGGGTTCCCGCCAGGGTCGGGCCGAAACCGGGAACGGCGCGGGAGATCACGAGTACATCAGGTGCAGCGTCATCCCGGCGTCGGCGTGCCCCAGGTTGTGGCAGTGGTTGGCCCACATCCCCGGGTTGTCGGCTCGGAACGCCACCTCCCACACCTCACCCGGCCGGACGTCGAACGAGTCCAGCCACAACGGACTTCCGATCGCCGCCTTCCGGGTGCGGGACAGCACGAGGACGTGGTGGCCGTGCAGATGCCACGGGTGCACGGTCTGCGACCGGTTGACGATCGTGAAGCGGACGACGTCGCCGCGGCGGACGACCTGCGGCGGGATGTCCGGATCGGCCGCGCCGTTCACGGTGTGGGCGTATCGCGGGAGCAGTCCGTGCAGGTCGAGACCACGGTCGAGGACGAGGGTGAACTTCCGGTCGAACCGGGCCCACGGCATCGGAGCCGGCACACCGTAGGTGAGCGGGTCCAGGACGGGCCACCCGCCGGTCGCCGTCGACACCTCCCCGGTGGAGTAGACCACCCGTCCGTCGACGAACAGCGCCACCGGGGTGGCCGGCGCGGTGAACACCAGGTCGTAGCGGCCCCCGGCCGGGATCAGCACGGCGGTGTCCGCGAGCGGCGTCGGACCCCGCAGATCAGAGCCGTCGATCGCGGCGACCCGGAAGGCGGCCCCGGCCAGGGCGTACCGGTGCGTCGTGTTGTCGGTGTTGATCAGGCGCAGCCGCACCGGCACGCCGGCCTCGACCCGCTCCACTCGCGCCGGTGGCAGCGGACGACCCGCCAGGGTGTGCACCGGCACGGTGACGTCGAGGCCGGTCGTCGGCCCCGGGCGCACCACCAGGACGCCGTAGAGGCCCATCCGCACACCGACGTCGGACACCGCGTGGGTGTGGTACCAGTACGTCCCGGCCTGATCGGCACGGAACCGGTAGACGAACTCCTGGCCGGGCAGCACCGCTGCCTGCGTCACCCCGGGCACCCCGTCCTGGCTGTTCGGCACGTCGTACCCGTGCCAGTGCAGGGTGACGCCCCGCCCGATGTCCCGGTTGTGCAGCGTCACCTCCACGACGTCGCCGACGGTGGCGGTCAACTCCGGCCCGGGTACCTGCGCGTTGAACGCCCACGCCGCGACGTCGCGGCCGCCCACGTTCACCCTGGCCGTCCCGGCCGTCAGGGTGAACCGCCGAGTGGGTTCGTCGGTGGTCCGGATCTGCGGATAGCCATGATCGTGCGGTACGGCGGGCGCGGCGTCCGGGGCGACGGCCAGCCCGGTTCCGGCCAGCAGGGCCGCGACCGTCACCACGGTGGCCGCCCGGGACACCGTCCGGGACGGGCGCGCGTCGAGGAAGCGCCACGAGACCGCCGCCGCCGTGCCGACCCCGGCGACCGCGAGCAGCCCCACCGAGGCCGACGCCGGATACCCGTGCAGGATCGTCACGAGCAGGGCGCCGCTCACGGCGTACCCGGCGAAGAGGAGCGGGACCGCGACGGACCGGAGGTCGCCCGCGGCCCGCAGCAGCCGCGGCCCGGCGACGACCACCGCGGCGAGCGACAGGGGCGCGGCAATGAGGACCTTCTCCGCGGCGAACCACCAGCCGGCGCGGGCGAGCGCGATCACCGTGAGCGCGCGGCCGAGCGTGGCGAGCAGCGCGACGGCGGCCAGCCCGAGTGCGAGCGGACGGCGCCGGGCGGCCGCCGCGGCGCCGCCACCCAACCATCCGGCGGCGGTGAGGACCGCGAGCACGAGGTCCGCCACGAGCAGCGAGCCGGTGGTCATGCCGGCTCCCCCTCCCGGACGGCCGCGCGGATGTCGCCCACCGGCGCCGGACCACCCAGCCTCCGCGCTGCCCGAAGGACGCCGACCACGACGTGCACCGCGACGATGCCGTTGAGCGCGTGCAACCCGCCGAGGGTCAGGCCGAACGCGGTGCTGACTCCGGCGGCGTCGGTGGAGGCGTTGGCGAGCATGGCGAGAAGCGCCTGCACGACGACGAGGCCGACCGGCAGGATCGCCAGTCCGACGAGTCGGCCCGGCGCCTTCGCCAGCGCGGCGAACAGGGCGGTGAGCAGGGTGAGGACGGGGATGACGGCCATGCCGTTGACACTGTGCAGGGCGTACGCGCCGTCGCCCCCGGGTTTCGTGAACGCGCCAACGGCGGCGAAGACGAACTGGACGGCGAACGCGATGAGCAGCAGGGCGGCGCTGACGACGAATGCCTTACGCATGGTGATCTCCTAGAGGTGCGCCGAGGCCAGGGCCTGGGCGACATGGTCGGTGGCCGTGATCGCCCCGTACGCGACCAGCCGGACGAGGTCGGCGTCGGCGGGGTGCGACAGCCGCCAGAGGGCGACGTCCCCCACGCTGATCGCGCTGGGCGCGAACGCCGCCAGCAACGCGATCCGGGTTCCGATACGGTCCCTGCCGGGCACGTCCCGGACCAGGTCGACGGCCCAGTCGGCGGGCCGGGCCGGGAACCGCCCGTCCTCCCAGCGCACGGTGGCCGTCACGGTCTGGCGGGCCACGTCGCCCAGCAGGTCCCCGCCCCGGGTGGCGGCGGTTCGCAACGAGGCGTAGGCGACACCGACCGGGCTGTCCCCCGCCCAGGCCGGCGGCGGCGTCGGACCCGCCTCGATGAGCGGGAGACTGTGACCGGGTTCCCTCGGCTCCCGGGCGGCCCTGGCGTACAACCGGCCCCCGACCGAACGCACCAGCGGGGAGCGTTGCAGGCCGCCGGGGAGCAGGTCGGGGTCGAGCAGCGCCGAGACGATCCGGTTGATGAAGTGGAAGGCGAGCAGCGTGCCGGTGACCTCCGGGCGGTACGTGCTGCTCCAGGCGGCGGCGCGAGGGCTGCGGCTGGCCTGGGCCCAGCGGGCGAGTTCGGCGTGCCTCGGGTCGGGTGGCGTCCCGCCCCGGGCGACGACCTCGGCCAGAGCGTGCTCGCCCAGGGCGTGCAGCAGCAGCACGTGGGCGTCGACGCAGAACTGACAGCGGTTGGCCCGGGACACGGCCGCCGCGACGAGTTCGCGCTCGACCCGGGACGCGTCCCCGGCGAGCAGGGCCTCGCGCAGCAGCGACCAGGTCGCGGCCAGCACCTCCGGCACGGCCGAGAGCACCTGGAAGGTGGGCAGCGGCCCGAGGAAGTCCTCGCGCGACTGCTGGTAGACCTCCGCGGTGCGGCCGGTGGCCGCCTTCGTGGGGATGGGGGTGAAGAAGCGGTATGTCATGAGGTCGATGCTTGCCGTGGCGGGCTGGGAAAACGTCGTTCCGCCGCAGACACTTGCTCCGCCGCGATACCACCCCCGTGGTACGCCTGATCTACCGCACGCGCGGGATGCTTGACGGACGACGGCCGTTCTACAGTGCGACCATGCGCCGCGACCTGCCGTACGCCCTCAGTGGACTCGCCCTCGGCGGCCTGCTGCTCGGCAACGCCGCGCTCGCACCGGACGCCGCGACCGTCGGGGCCCTCGACGTCGCCCTGGTACTCGCCATGGCGGCGGCCCTCGCGGTGTGCCGGCGGTACCCGGTGGTCGCGCTGGGCGTGGTGACCGCCGCTATGCTGGCCCTGCACATCCGGGTGCACTCCGGGGTGTCCGCCGCGTTCCCCGTGCTCGGCGTGGTCTACCTCGCCGCCTGGCGGGGTCGCCGGGCGGCCGCCGCCGTGGCCAGCCTCGCCTTTCTCGGTGGCTTCCTGGCCCGCGACGTCTCGGTGGCGCCGGCCGACCGCCCCAACCAGCTGATCGTCGAGCGGACGGCCCTGCTGCTGGGATGGTTCGTGGCGGCCAACGTCGCCGGGCTCGTCGGCAGGCAACGCCGGGCGTACCTGGAGCAGGTCGAACAGCGGGCCATCGAGGCCGAACGCACCCGCGAGGAGATGGCGTTGCGCCGTGCCGGGGAGGAGCGTCTGCGCATCGCCCGCGACCTGCACGACTCCCTGACCCACAGCATCTCGGTGATCAAGGTGCAGGCCGGGATCGCCGTGCATTTGGCCCGCAAGCACGGCGAGGAACCGTCGGCCACGCTGCTGGCGATCCAGGAGGCCAGCGGCGCCGCGATGCGGGAACTACGCACCACCCTCGACATCCTGCGCGCCCCCGACGACGACCGCGTCGGGCTGGCCCGGGTGGACGAACTCGCCGAGCGGACCCGGGCGGTCGGCGTGCCGGTCCAGGTCACCGTCAGCGGCCGGCCCCGGAGCCTGCCCGACGAGGTCGACCAGGCCGGCTACCGGGTCGTCCAGGAGGCCCTGACCAATGTGGCCCGCCATGCCGGCCCCGCTACCGCGCACATTCACGTCGAGTACGCCCCGGCCGGGCTGACCGTCGCGGTCACCGACGACGGGCGGGCGTCGCCGGCGCGGCCCCCGACACCGGGGGTGGGACTGCGCGGTATGCGGGAACGGGTCACCGGACTGGGCGGCACCCTGCAAGCCGCCGCCCGCGACGACCACGGGTTCACGGTGCGGGCCACGTTCCCCCTCGACGAGCCGGCATGACCGGGCGACGGCGCGGGGAGCCGGCATGATCCGGGTCCTGCTCGCCGACGACCAGGCGCTGATGCGAGCCGGGTTCCGGGCGCTGTTGGAGGCAGAGGACGACCTGGAGGTCGTCGGTGAGGCCACCGACGGCACGTCGGCCGTGCACCTCGCGCGACGCCTGCGCCCGGACGTCGTACTGATGGACGTGCAGATGCCGGGCCTCGACGGCATCGAGGCGACCCGGCGCATCGCCGCGGACCCCGACCTTGCCGCGATCCGGATTCTCATTCTCACCAACTACGGGCTCGACTCCTACGTCTTCGCCGCCCTGCGTGCGGGCGCCAGCGGTTTCCTGCTCAAGGACGCCGACCCCGCCGACCTGCTGCAGGCCGTCGCCGTCGTGGCGCGCGGCGATGCACTGCTCGCGCCGGCCGTCACCCGTACGCTGATCAGCGAGTTCGTGGCCGGCCCACCGCCAGCCGTGCCGGCGGCCGGCCGGGACGTGCTGACCGCCCGCGAACAGGAGATCGTCGAGCTCGTCGCCCGCGGGATGACCAACGACGAGATCGCCGTGCGGATGGTGATCAGTCCGTTGACCGCCAAGACACACGTGAACCGGGCGATGACCAAGCTGCACTGCCGTGACCGGGCCCAGCTGGTCGTGTGGGCGTACGAGTCGGGACTGATCACGCCGCGCCGCCGGTGACCGCGCTGCCCGCCGGCGGCCCGGCCGCGAGATCTCGCCACCTCCCCGGCGCTGAACGTCGGAGATCGGA
>NZ_JBFAPG010000404.1:0-5824 GCF_040675595.1 Micromonospora sp. NPDC049580 | reverse complement strand
GGCCGCGCTCTGGACAGCGCGACCCGGGGCCGTCGGCAATGCGCCGACGCCGGTAGCGGCCTCGGCACGTGCTCGGGTGGGAGTGTCGCTGGTGAGCCGTATACCTGGGAGTCATATTCATACCTCTGAGGTATGTCGCTCACCGCAGTGGTAAGCACGACCCGTGCGCACGGCGCGCGACGGCGGTTTCGCTGTGGTGAACGGGTGATGTCCATCGCTCGACCGCGCGTGTGAGGGCACTCACCCTGAAGACCCGAACACGCCGGCCAGCGCGGCCCCTACGATCGCGGGTAGGTGCGCTGAGCCGGCACCTGACGGCCACGGCACGGATCAGCGTGGGGCGCAGTGCGGCGCCCCGCCGCCCGGGCCGATCGCAAACACGACCTCTACGAGGACCGATGAATCCTGTCGTACTGATCGCCGAAGAACTCGCCCCCGCCGCCATCGAGGTGCTCGCCCACGACTTCGACGTCCGGCACGTTGACGGCACCGACCGTCCGGCCCTGCTCTCGGCGCTCTCCGAGGCCGACGCCGTCATCGTGCGCAGCGCGACCCAGATCGACGCCGAGGCGATCGCCGCCGCGCCGCGACTCAAGGTGGTCGCCCGGGCCGGCGTCGGGCTGGACAACGTCGAGGTGCCGGCCGCCACCGCCCGGGGCGTCATGGTCGTCAACGCGCCCACCTCCAACATCGTGTCCGCCGCCGAGCAGGCCGTCGCACTGCTGCTCGCCGTGGCCCGCAACACCGCGAGCGCCAGCTCCGCGCTCAAGGCGGGGGAGTGGAAGCGGTCGAAGTACACCGGTGTCGAGGTGCAGGGCAAGACCGTCGGCGTGGTCGGGCTCGGTCGTATCGGGGTGCTCTTCGCGTCTCGCATCGCCGCCTTCGGCACCCGGCTGATCGCGTACGACCCCTACATCCAGCCGGCCCGCGCGGCGCAGCTCGGCGTCCGTCTGGTCGGGTTGGACGAGCTGCTGCGCGAGAGCGACTTCATCTCCATCCACCTGCCCAAGACGCCGGAGACGGTGGGCCTGATCGGTGAGAAGGAGCTGGCGATCGTCAAGCCCGGCGTCCGCATTGTGAACGCCGCCCGCGGTGGCCTGGTGGACGAGCAGGCGCTCGCGAACGCCATCGCCGAAGGCCGGGTCGCCGGCGCCGGCGTGGACGTGTACTCCAAGGAGCCCTGCACCTCCTCGCCGCTGTTCGCCTTCGACAACGTGGTGGCCACCCCGCACCTGGGGGCCTCGACGCACGAGGCGCAGGACAAGGCGGGCCTGGCGGTGGCCAAGAGCGTGAAGCTGGCGCTGCAGGGCGAGTTCGTCCCGGACGCGGTAAACGTCCAGGCCGGCGGCGTGGTCGCCGAGGACGTCCGGCCGCTGCTTCCGCTGGCCGAGAAGCTGGGCCGCGCGTTCACCGCCGTCGCCGGTGGGGTCGCCGCCAGCGTCGCCGTCGAGGTGCGCGGCGAGATCGTGGGCCACGACGTGTCGGTGCTCAAGCTCGCCGCGACGAAGGGCCTGTTCAGCTCCGTGGTCGAGGAGCAGGTCACCTACGTCAACGCTCCGCACCTGGCCGCCGAGCGCGGCGTCGAGGTCACGCTGGACAGCCTGGCCGAGACGGCCGACCAGCCCACCCTGGTGACGGTGCGCGGCGCTCTGCCGGACGGCCGGACGGTAAGCGTCTCCGGTACGGTCACCCACTCGGGCGCCCGCGACGTCCCCCGGCTGACCGAGGTGGACGGTTTCGACGTGGAGATCGCCGCGGAGGGCATCCTGCTCTTCCTGCGTTACGCCGACCGGCCGGGCGTCGTCGGCACCGTCGGCACCCTGCTCGGCGAGTCGGGCATCAACATCGCCGCGATGCAGGTGGCCCGGCGTGAGGCGGGCGGCGAGACCCTGATGACGCTCACCGTCGACCAGGCGCTCGGCGCCGACCTGCTCACCTCGGCGGCCGACTCGATCGGCGCGACCGCCGCCAGCGCGGCGGACCTGCGCGACGAGTAGTCGGCGGTCACGCCACCGGCCGCGCACGACCGGCCGTGGCGGCACAGACGGCAGCACCACGGGGGGCCCGGCGACGCGCCGGGCCCCTCTGTCGTACCCCGGGGGCGGGGGGATGCCCGGCCCTCGGGGCGCCCCGCGGCCGGCATGCCCGGCCCGCCCCGCCCGGGGTCAGTGGGGCAGCCGGGCCGGGGGCGGGTAGACCGAGCCGTCCTGCGGGTCGAAGAGCATCAGCCCGTGCTCCCCGGCCAGTCGCTCGATGTCCAGCAGCACCTGGTCCGCGCAGGTCGGGTGCAGGTTCAGCTCGACGTGGTCGTGGGCGGCGTGCAGCGGCGCCACGGCCCACGGGCTGTCCGGACCGGGGTGCCGGTCCGGATAGGACGCGGTGATCGCCCGGTAGAAGCCGACAACGCGCGGGTCCGGGTAACGGTCCACGTGCCGCCCCTGCCGGCAACCGTCGACCGCTGCCCGCACGTCCTCGGGCGTCGCCCCGTCCTCCAGGGCCCACACACTCAGATCGAAACTCACGGCGGACAGCGTGCCATCCGTCGTTCACCATGTCGAAACTGCCTCGCCGCAGGCCAATCGCCGACCCGCCGCTTTCCGGTCGGGAGAGTCCGCTGTGGAGACTCTTGCGTCGAGTTGCGTCGATTCGCTAGCGTACGACTGCGGTTACTGGCCGCAGGTCGCGACGCCGGCCCGTCTTCGGGTGGCGCGGCCGACGTCCGGCCCGACCGGTCCGCACCCCTCGATTGTGCGAGCCACGCGCACTCGTCGCTGATCGGCCCCCACGGCCGTTGCCGAGGCCGTGGGGGCCGATCGCAGCGGCCCGACCAGCCGACCATCCGGGCGGCCGAGGTGCGAATCGAGCCGGAGTTCCGTGCGACGGGTTCAGCGCCGGTGGGCGAAGAGCGCGCGATAGTCGGAGCCGCCACGGAACCAGGCCAGGCCGGTGGGCCCGGCAGCGTAGAGCGCGGTGGCGTACGCGTCGGCGACCGTCAGGTCCGGGCCGACGACCGTCGCGGCGACGAGCTGGTTGGCCGGCTCGCCGGTGTGCGGGTCGACCACGTGCCCCTGACGCCCGGTCACCCCCGAGGTGCCGACGGCCCCCGCGGTCATCTCCAGCACCAGTGGCGCGCGCTCGGGTGCCGTCGGGTGGTGCACCGCCACCCGCCACGGCCCGCCGTGCGGCGCCCGGCCGCGGACCACCAGGTCGGCGCCGGCGAGTACGGCGTAGTCGTGGATGCCCGCGGCGCGCAGCCGGGCGGCGGCACGTTCCACGGCCCAGCCGCCCAGCAGGCCGCCCGGGTCGAAGCCGCCGGGCACCGCCCAGGCGTCGAACCAGCCGTCGGTGGCGGCCCGCATGGCCGTGCAGCGGTCCACCAGGTCGGCCAGCGGGGGGTACGACTCCGGGTTGATCTCTCCCCGCCGCAGCATGGAGACCAGGCTCTCCGGGCGGTTCGGGCCGTAGGTCAGGTCGACGGCGCGCAGCTCCGCGACGCTGTCCCGCAGCGCCTCGCCGACGCCTCGACGGCCGAGCCACTCGGGGGCGTTGAGCAGCAGGGTGTACTCGGCGGTCGCGGTGCGTACGGTGTGCTGCACGGCGATCCGGCCATCGGTGGCGGCGGTCGGGTCGATCCGGTGCCGGCGGCTGCCGAGCCGCAGGTCCGGCCGGCGGTTCCGGAACGCCGAAGGATCCGGCCAGCGGGTCCGCGGCTGCTCGTCGATGCGCATGGCACCTGCCCCCTCGCAGTTGACGTCGCGTCGTCACGACCACCGTTCGCGGGCCCCCTGACCCGCTGCCCCCACCGTAGGCAGCGGAGATGATTGCCCCATGAATCCCAGCTGAGAGGGTGCTGTGCATTCGGCTGTCCCAGATGTTGGAAGCATCGTACCGGGTTGCGGGACACCGACGTACCGTTGCCGAGACGGGGCAGTCGAGCGTGGGGAGTACGGGCGTGGCGCGGATCGCGGTGGTGGCCGGGGACGGCATCGGGCCCGAGGTGGTCGCGCAGGCTCGGAAGGTCCTCGACGCGGTGCTCCCCGGCGTGCAGGCCACCGAGTACGACCTCGGCGCCGCCCGCTGGCATCGTACCGGCGAGGTGCTGCCCGACTCGGTGCTGACCGAGCTGGCCGGGCACGACGCGATCCTGCTCGGCGCGGTCGGTGACCCCACGGTTCCGCCGGGTGTCCTGGAACGCGGCCTGCTGCTCAAGCTCCGGTTCGCCTTCGACCAGTACGTCAACCTGCGCCCGTCGCGGCTCTGGCCCGGCGTCGCCGGTCCGCTGAGCAACGTGAAGCCCGGCGAGGTCGACCTGGTGGTGGTGCGCGAGGGCACCGAGGGGCTCTACGCCGGCGCCGGCGGCTCCCTGCACCGTGACACGCCCGCCGAGGTCGCCACCGAGGAGAGCCTCAACACCCGACACGGCGTGGAGCGGGTCATCCGTGACGCGTTCGCCCGCGCCGACCGCCGGGAGCGGCGCAAGGTCACCCTGGTGCACAAGACCAACGTGCTGACCCACGCCGGGTCGCTGTGGGCGCGCGCCTTCGATGCGGTCGCCGCCGAGCACCCGGACGTCACGACGGAATACCAGCACGTCGACGCGGCCGCGATGTTCCTGGTGACCCAGCCGCAGCGCTACGACGTGGTGGTCACCGACAATCTGTTCGGCGACATCCTCACCGACATCGCCGCCGCGGTCACCGGCGGGATCGGGCTGGCCGCCAGCGGCTGCATCAACCCCGAGGGCGCGTACCCCTCGATGTTCGAGCCGGTGCACGGCTCGGCGCCGGACATCGCCGGGCAGGGCGTCGCCGACCCGGTGGCCGCGGTGCTCTCCGTCGCGCTGCTGCTGGAGCAGCTCGGGCACGCCGAGGCGGCGGCCCGGGTCAACGCGGCGGTCGCCGCCGAGCTGGCCGGCCGCACCCCGGGCGCGGCGCTGCGCACCGCCGAGGTCGGCGACCGGCTCGCCGCCCACGCCGTAGCCTGACCGCTCCGACCCGCCAGGGTCACCGGCGGCATCCGCCGGTCCGGGCAGTCCACCCGGTCCCGAGCGGCCCTACCCGCTGAACGACCGTTCGGGGTAAGTTTCTGGCACAACCATGTCGGTGTGCGATCCCGCATGCCGTTGTTCCCCAGGGAGGTCAGCGCGATGAGCGGTGGTGACAAGCTCGACTTCGAGATCCGTCCGAATCCCGCGCCGGTATCCGCCGCCGACCGGGCCGCCCTGCTGGCCAACCCGGGTTTCGGCCGCGTCTTCACCGACCACATGGTCACCGTGCGGTACGCCGACGGCAAGGGTTGGTACGACGCCCGGGTGGAGGCGCGTGGGCCGATCCCGATGGACCCGGCCAGCGCGGTGCTGCACTACGCGCAGGAAATCTTCGAGGGGCTGAAGGCGTACCGGACCGCGGACGGTGGCGTGACGATGTTCCGGCCGGACGCCAACGCCGCCCGGTTCGTCGAATCGGCGCAGCGGATGGCGATGCCGGCGCTGCCGCCCGAGGTGTTCGTCGACTCGCTGCACAAGCTCATCGAGATCGACCGGGAGTGGATCCCCACCGGCGAGGACGGCAGCCTCTACCTGCGGCCGTTCATGTTCGCCAGTGAGGTCTTCCTCGGCGTCCGCCCGGCCAACGAATACCTCTACATGGTGATCGCCTCGCCGGTCGGTGCGTACTTCAGCGGCGGGGTCAAGCCGGTCACGGTCTGGGTCTCTCCGGACTACACCCGGGCGGCGCCCGGCGGCACCGGCGCGGCCAAGTGCGGCGGCAACTACGCCGCGTCGCTGGCGGCCCAGGCCGAAGCCATCGACGCCGGCTGCGACCAG
>NZ_JBFAPG010000403.1:0-5825 GCF_040675595.1 Micromonospora sp. NPDC049580 | reverse complement strand
ACCGACACCAATGGCGGCTGGCACTCCTACGGCGGTGGGCACTACATCGCCGTCGTGGGCGTCAGCGCCTGGGTCAGGCGGAGTAGCCCCGGGTGGCGATCCAGTTGGCCAGGTCGATCGTGGTGATCCAGTACGCCGGGTCGGCCGCGTTCGCCGAGTCGGCGATCCGCACGGTCCGGCCGTTGTCCTTGTAGCCCACGACGGCGATGTAGTGCCCACCGCCGTAGGAGTGCCAGCCGCCATTGGTGTCGGTGGCGTCGCCGACGACGTTGGCCACCACGCCCCGGCCGTCGGTGATGGCCTTGACGACGTCGGCCTGGAGGCGGTCCATCTGCGCCGGGCTGGGCGTGCCCGCGAACATCCGGGTCTGGTACGGGGAACCCTTCACCTCGGCGTTGAGCACCCGGGTGGTGTCCTCGGCCGAGTTGGTGCCCATCTCGGTGGTGCCCAGCTCGGCGCCGAGCTCCTCCTGCGTACGGTCGATGCCGGTGGCGCTGAGGGCGTTGCGGGTGGCCGCCGGGCCGCAGTTGTAGTACGTGTTCTGCGCCTCGTAGTCGTAGTCGAGCACCTTGGTCGCGGGCGGCTTCGGCGGCGTCGGCTTACGGGTGAGGTCCGGGTTGCTCGTGGCCTTCGCGGCGGGCGACGCGGCGCTGGTGGCCGGGGCGGCAGTGCTCGGCGCGGCCGAGGGGGACGCGACGCGCGCCTGGTCGCGGGACGCGATGGTGTCGCTGCGCATCTCGGCGACTGTGGTCGCGGTGTGCTCGCTGGCCGGGGCGCCGTCGGCGCCGGCGAGCAGGGCGCCGGTCGTGGTGGCGATCGCGAGGGCCGCGGCGGAGGCGGCGACGATCTGGTACGGGCGCTCGGTCGCGAGGCGACGGAGCTGACGCTGCAGGGTGTGCTTCACGGGGTCCTCCACGGTTCGGGGGGCGAGCGGCACACCGGGCTCGGCCGGTATCCGGGCAGGCGCCAGCGCGCGAACCGTGGTCCGCGGATGGTGAACCGCTCAGGGGAACGCCCGGCGCGGCCGGGCGGGAAAGGCGGCGACCCGGGGGGTCAGCTCACCGTCACAAGGCGGATGAGCGGGGGCGCCGCGACGCCGTGGAGGCGGGGGAACAACCGAGGGGTGGAAAGGTGCTGCACGAGGATGGAACTCCTTCCGTCACCGCCTACCGGGTTAGCTGACGGATTCGGGCGGGAAGATCGCCCTACCGCGGGCCGTGGCTCGCGGATTCACCCCGGACTTACTGTGGGTCCCCGGTTCGTAGATCACGATTGAGCGGGTCGGCACGGCGTCGCCTCCTGCGATCGGTTACCGCACCGGACAGCACGACAGTACTGGCCAGTGCGGACCCTGCCAAGCCACGCCCACCTGCGTAAACATCGTTTGGCGCACCAATTTCTGCGCGTATTGCCGCTGACGTGACTCGATGGGACAACCGGTTCCGGAGGCGCCGACGGGCGACAACCGGACAGGCTGCCGGCAACGCCGCCGCAATCGCGCGAACATTGGCCGCCGATGGTGCCGGTCGCCCGATTTCCATCGTCCGTGACGGGCCTCACATAACAGATCGGGCTCAACCGACCCGGGCCGGACGCCAGCGTGTCACGACCGCCGAACGCGACGCCCGGGTCGTCGTACGGCGCGACGGCAGCGGGTTCGGCCACAACCGGACCGCCGCCGCGTACGCCTCCTCGGCGAGCGTGCGTGCCGACTCGGCGGCCAGCTCCGCGTCCCGCCAGGCCGACCGCTCCCGCTCGGCGGCGGCCCGGTGGTCGGCCAGCCTCGCGTCACGGATCGCCCGGGTGAGCAGCACCTCCTGCTCGACCGGGTGCCGGCGGGGATCCCAGCCGCGCCGGTGCCCGAACACGTCACCGAGCTGAGTCATGGTCAACTCGCCGCGCCAGTGCGCCGCCATCGCGGCACGGTGCAGGTAGCGCTCCCGGGCCGCGTACTCGGCCGGGGTGTGCGGGGTACGCGGGGTCGGCAGCGCCCCGGCGGTGGCGAACCGACGGGCTGCGGTGTCCGCCTCGTCGTACCGGGACCAGGCGGCCTGCGCCTCTTCCTGAGTGATCAGCCAGTCAGCGCGTCGTCGCCGGGCGGTCTGCGCCGCGCGGGCCGCGGCCACGGCCACCTCTTCGGCGTAGCGGCGCAGGTCGGCGAGTTCGGCGGCGGCCACCTCCTGGGCGGTGGGCGGCGGCGGCATCGGCTCGGAGGCGGCCGAGTCCGGCTCGGGACGAGCGACCAGCACGGCGAGAACGGTCAGCGCCAGCAGGAACAGGGCCGACCAGATGGCGGCGGCCTGGGGCACCTCGGTCAGGAACTGGTAGAAGACGACGGTCTCCATGGGCGGCACCTCGGGAGAATGCGCGTTGCGACGGGGAAGCCGCACGAGGGTCGGTGACCCGCGGGTCGGCCGGTACGGACTGGTGTGTCGACAGGTGCTTTGGCGGGACGCTCGGCTCGGGGCCTCGGCGCTGCGGCGAGGCGGCTCAGCAGCCGGTGCGGTGGTCAGTGGCCGGCGCGGAGGTCAGTGGCCCGGTGCGGGTCAGGAGCCGGTGCGCGGTCAGCGACCCGCAGTGATTGGGTGCTCCGGTGGGGCCCGGGGAGCGCGGGCGGCCGGGTTGTCGGCGCGGGGTGACCGCTCGGAGACCGCCCGCCCCGGCGTCACACCGGTCGACGTGGCGACCAGGGTGCGCGAAGTGTCGTGCAGCGCGGGCTGCGGGTCGGCGGACCACGCCGCGGCGGACTCGTCAACGGCGGCGGACTCGTCAACGGCGGCGCTGTCGCGGGCTGCCCGCTCCTGGGCGGCGCTGTCGCGGGCGGCGGTCTGGTCGTCGTCGACGATGGACGTCGCGGGCCCGGTGCTGGTCACGGCGGCGGGTCGGTCGGGCGACGCGGGCGGCTCGACTGCGGACGTCGCCGCGGCGGCTGGCGTTGGCGACCCCGGAAGGGCCGTGGTCGCGCCGAGCGCGAGGGCGGCGATGACGGCGAGGCTGGTCAGCACCCGTGTCGCCCAGCGCGCCACCCACCACAGGGGACAGGTGAGCGCGACCGGAAGCACGTCCCCACGCTACCGCCGACGGCGGCCGTGCGCATCGACGCCGGGCGTGTCGGCTCACGCCGCGCCGACCGCGTCCGGCCTGGGCGGATGGGTCAGCGCGAGTCGGCGTACGTCGATCGTTCGTCGGTCCGGCCTGCGCCGGGGGCCCGGTCGTCGGTGTCGCCGGTGCGCTGTGGAGGGACGGCCGACGGCCGCTTCGGGCGGCGCGGCGCGAGCCGGCGCATCATCGGGGTCTCGACGTAGCGGTGCAGCAGCCCGGCGAGCACCAGATTCACCAGCAGGAACCCGAGCACCACCGCAGGGCCGCGCCAGCCCCGGAAGCCGGTCCCCCAGTCGCCGCTGAGCCGCAGCACGCTCGTCATGACCAGCACGTGCACCAGGTAGAAGGCGAAGGAGACCTCGCCGAGCCAGATCAGCGGGCGGGAGCGCCACGGCGAGCGCCGGCCCCGCACGTCCGCGTCGGCGGCAGCGGTGATCACCAGCAGGTACGCGATGGCGAGAAGCGTGGTCCACCACTGGGCGGGGATCCACTGCGCGGCGGTCACCCAGGTGACCACGAAGATCGCGGTGGCCGCCGTCAGCCGCGGCCCGCGCCAGAGGCCGCGCAGCATCAGTTCCGCCGCCACCGCGCCCAGCCAGAACTCCAGCGACCGCACCGGCGGGAAGACCTGGGTGAACCACCAGCGGCTGACCTCGGGCACCAGGTGCTGCGCCGGCCAGAGCGCGAGGATCAGCAGCGGCAGCGCGATGATCAGCGTCCAGAGCACCGACGGCCGGGCGCGGCGCAGCAGGGGCAGCGCCAGCGGCAGGCACAGGTAGAAGAAGAACTCGCAGGACAGCGACCAGCTCACCGTGTTGATGCTGTAGAACCAGCCCGGCCGGGGGTCCCACGCCTGCAACAGCAGCACGTTCTCCAGGGCGGCCGCCGGCAGGACGGGGTCGGCGAACCACCAGGCGACCAGGAGCGCGGCCGCCCACAGCACCAGGTGGTTCGGATAGATCTTCGCGACCCGCCGCCGCCAGAAGGCTGCCCGGGAGTCGCCCGGGCGGGCCGACCAGACCAGCACGAAGCCGCTGAGGATGAAGAAGAACTGCACCCCGGACAGGCCGAGGGTGAACAGCCCGTCGACCACCGCCTTGTAGTCCGGCTCGGCGATGATCCGCATCGTCCCGGCGTGAAAGCCGAAGACGAGCAACGCGGCGATCCACCGCAACCCGGTCAGTGAGGGCAGCCGGGCCACAGCGGGCGCGGGCGGCGCGGCCGGCGCGTCGGTGGTGCTCGTCATGCCGGGGTCCCGACGCTCCGCAGGGTCACCAGCACGTACGTCTCCTCCTCGGCGCGCGGCGTCGGACGGCGCGACGGCGACGCCCGCGACGGCCCGACAGGACCGCACCGAGGCACCCTACCGGGTCACTCCCGGGTGAACCGGGCGGCCGTTGTTAACCTTCCGCTTCGCGGGTGTTCAGGGATTCCACAGTCCTTCGCCACGTGCGGTTCCGGGGCTGGCCACCCGCGTCGTCAAAGGTGGCGACGTGGTCAATGAGCCGACGCACGCGCCGCTGCTGAGCATCGTCGTGCCCGTCTACGGCGTCGAGGCGTACCTGTACCAGTGCCTCGAGTCGATCCGGGCGGACATCCCAGCGGGTGAGTCGGACGCGGTCGAGCTGATCGCCGTCGACGACGCCTCCCCGGACGGCTGCGGTGCGATGCTGCGGTCCTACGTCGCCGGCCGCGACGGCGTGCGCGTCGTACACCTGAGCAAGAACGTGGGTCTGGGCCTGGCCCGCAACGCGGGCCTCGACGTGGCCACCGGCCGGTACGTCTGGTTCGTCGACAGCGACGACTGGCTGCCGCCGGGCACGATCGGCGCGGTGCTGGACCGGCTGCGCGAGCACCAGCCCGACGTGCTGATGCTGGACCACCTCCGGGTGCACGAGGACGGCCGGCGGGAGGTCGACGCGAGCAGCCATCTGCTGCGCGGGGTACCGGGCGTGGCCCGCCTGGCCGACCAGCCGCAGCTGCTGCGGGTGCAGCACACCGCGTGGAACAAGGTGGTACGCCGAGCCTTCCTCGACGAGCTGGAGCTGCGCTTCTTCCCCGGCTGGTACGAGGACATCCCGTTCAGCCACCCCCTGCTGATCGGCGCGGAGAAGATCTCCGTGCTGGACCGGGTCTGCTACCTGTACCGGCAGGGCCGCCAGGGCGCGATCACCTCCACCCGCAGCGGCCGGCACTTCGACGCGTTCAGCCAGTACGAGCGGCTGATGGACTGGGTCAACCGCCGGTACCCGGACGAGGGCCTGCAGGCCGAGCTGTTCCAGCTGATGATCAACCACTACCTGGTGGTGGTCGGCAACGACGACCGGCTGCACCCGCACCTGCGGCGGGCCTTCTTCCACCGGGTCGCCGAGCACTACCGCCGCTACCTGCCCACCGGCGGCTACCCGATGCCCTCGGGCGTGACCGGGCTCAAGCACCGCCTGGTGGGGCGCGGTGACTGGCTGGCGTACTCGGCGCTGCGGCAGGCGCACCGGGTCGCGGGTCGGTTGCGCCGGCCCGGCCCGGCCGGTGGTGCCGACGCGAGCACCGGGTCGCCGCCGGCCGACGACGACCCTTCCCGACCGGCGGTGCCCGCGAGCACGTCGGACGCCGGGCACACGGCCGCCGAGGTCACCCCGGACCGGTCGGACGCGCTGGCCGGCGGCCGCCTGTCGTGACCCGTCGCACCGCACCGCACGCCGGGAGCCACGTCGGCTCCCGGC
>NZ_JBFAPG010000402.1:0-5835 GCF_040675595.1 Micromonospora sp. NPDC049580 | reverse complement strand
TGCTCTGCTTCAACCCACGCAACACTTGCGGCCCGCTTGTGTTGCCTGGGTTGAAGCAGAGCAAAGGAGGCGACCGGAGCATCCCTTCCCCTCGTCGTTGGAAGGCCGGGGCTGGTGGCTGGCGCCGTGGTCAGGGTCGCGGTGACGACTCGCGACAGTCTTGTGTGTCGCGATGTATCGCGTTAGGGTCTCCTCGTCGGCGCGCGTGGGCGCGTCGCCGAGGGGAGGACGTCATGGCCGGATGGACGGTCGACAGCCCGCAGCGGCTCACCGTGGACGGCCCGGTCACCCGGCTGGACGTCCGCCTGATCAGTGGACGACTCAACGTCGTCGCCACCGACGGCCCGACCCGGATCGACGTCACCCACGTCGGCCGTCGGCCCGTCCTGATCGACCACTCCGACGGCCGGCTCACCATCCGTCAGGAACGCGGCCACGGCTGGTCGGAGGTCCTGCGGTGGTTCCAGATGATCCACCGCTATCCGCGGGTGGACGTCTCCGTCGCCGTGCCCGCCGATGTCCTCGCCGACCTGGACCTGGTCTCCGGGTCGCTGGTCGCCTCCGGTCTGCGGCGGCAGACCACGGCCCACGTCGTCTCCGGCCAGATCACCCTGATGGGCCTGCGCGGCAGCACCTCCGCGAAGATCACCTCCGGGCCGGTGGAGGCGCTCGGCGTGCGCGGTGACCTCACCCTGGAGACCGTCTCCGGGGAGGTGACCCTCGCCGACAGCGCCGCCGACCGGGTACGGGCGCAGACCGTCTCCGGCGCCATCACCTGCGACCTGGACAACCCCCGACGCAGCGAGATCCGGCTCACCACCATCTCGGGCAGCATCACCGTCCGGGTCCGCGAGGACAGCGACCTCGCCGTCCGGCTGAACACCGCCTCCGGTCGGATCACCAGCGGCTTCCCGCAGGTGCGCAACTCGCGATTCCCGCTTCCGAGCAGCGAGGGGGTGCTCGGCGCCGGCGAAGGTAAGCTCTGGGCCTCCGCGACGTCGGGGAGCATTTCGCTCCTCGCCCGACCGGTGACTGCCGACGAGGAGGAGTTGCCGTGACCGCCGTGTTCAGCCACGGGCGGCTCCGGCTCTACCTGCTCAAGCTCCTCGACGACGGCCCCAAGCACGGCTACGAGCTGATCCGCCTCCTGGAGGACCGGTTCCTCGGGCTCTACGCGCCCAGCGCCGGCACCATCTACCCCCGGCTGCAACGGCTGGAGGTCGAGGGGCTGGTGAGCCACACCGCCGCCGGGGGCCGCAAGACGTACGCCATCACCGACGCCGGCCTCGCCGAGCTGCGCCAGCGCGCCGGTGAGCTGACCGCGTTGGAAGCGGACATCGCGGCCTCGGTGGCGGATCTCTCCACCCTGGCCGGCGAGATCCGCAGCGAGGTGCGCGGCTCGACGCGCGACCTCAAGCGGGAGCTGAGCGAGGCCACCCGGCAGACCCGGCGTACGCGGTGGGAGCCGCCCGCGTCGCCGTACCGGCCCCCGTCGGCCGACGTGCCGCGCGCCGCCCTGCTCGACGAGTTCGATCAGCGGCTGGCCTCGTTCACCGCCGAGGTGAGCCGTCTGGCGCGGGCGCGGCAGTTCAGCGACACTCAACTGCGCACGGCGATCCGGCTGCTCGACGGCGCCCTGGACGGGCTGCGCCGGCTGCTGCGCTGACATCCGCCCGGCTGCCCGGCGACTCACAGGGTTTTTCCAGCGAGCGTCCAGCGCCGGTGCAGTGAGGTCACCGATGATTGGGCCCATGCCCGCTACCCAGACCGAGGCGCGACTTCTCGTCGTCGAGGACGACCCCAACATCCTCGAACTCCTCTCCGCGAGCCTGCGCTTCGCGGGCTTCGACGTGGCCACCGCGACCAGCGGCAGCGCGGCCCTCAACGCCGCCAAGGACCACCGGCCCGACCTGGTCGTGCTCGACGTCATGCTGCCGGACCTGGACGGCTTCGAGGTCATCCGGATGCTGCGCGAGGGCGGCACGCGTACCCCGGTGGTGTTCCTGACCGCCCGGGACGCCACCGACGACAAGATCCGCGGGCTCACCCTGGGCGGCGACGACTACGTCACCAAGCCGTTCAGCCTGGAGGAGTTGACCGCCCGGATTCGCGCCGTGCTGCGCCGCACCACCACCGGCGAGCAGGCCCCGTCCCGGCTCACCTTCGCCGACCTGGAGCTGGACGAGGAGACCCACGAGGTGCACCGGGCCGGGCAGCGGGTGCAGCTCTCGCCGACCGAGTTCAAGCTGCTGCGCTATTTGATGCTCAATGCCAACCGGGTGCTGTCCAAGGCGCAGATCCTCGACCACGTCTGGAACTACGACTTCCGTGGTGACGACAACATCGTCGAGTCCTACATCTCCTACCTGCGGCGCAAGGTCGACACCACCCAGCCTCGGCTGATCCACACCCTCCGCGGCGTGGGGTACGTGCTGCGCAAGCCGGCGGCGTGAACGCGGTCCAGCAGGCCAAGGGGCGGCTGCGGGGCGTACCGCTGCGGGTGAAGCTGGTCGCCTCGGTGCTCGCGCTGGTCTCCGGTGCCCTGGTGGTGATCAGTGTCTCGACCGCGTACTTCCTGCACAGCTATCTGGTCGGCCAGATCGACCTCGAACTGCGGGACTCGGCCAACCGGATCCAGTCCATCACGCCGAAGTCGACAGGTGTCTCGCTGCCGAGCGACTACCTGGTGGTGTTGACCAGCCCGACCACCGGCAAGGTGCAGATCTCCGTCTACGACGATTCTCGCTTCTCGGTGAGCGATCTGCCGCCGTGGCCGAGCGACGCCGCCGGGTTCCAGACGCAGGAGCAGAGCCACGGTGATCCGTTCACCGTTCGCGCCCGGGACAGCTCGGTGCGCTGGCGGATGCTCTACACGGAGCTACCCAGCGGTCAGATGGCGGCGATCGGCGAGCACCTGACCGACGTCGACCTCGCCGTCAAGCGGCTGGCCTGGATCGACCTGCTGGTCGGCGGGGCGGTGCTGATCCTGCTCGCGTCGGTCGGCGCGGCGATCGTGCGGACCAGCCTCAAGCCCCTCGTGGAGATCGAACGGACCGCCGCCGCCATCGCCGGTGGCGACCTGACCCGCCGGGTGCCCGACCCGGAGCAGGGGCACGAGCACCCCACCTCCGAGCTGGGCCGGCTCTCCCGCGCGCTGAACGCGATGCTCACCCAGATCGAGGCGGCGTTCACCGCCCGGGCGGCCTCGGAGACGGCGGCCCGCTCGGCGGAGAGCACCGCCCGGGACGCGGCCGCCGCCGCCCAGGCGTCCGAGGCGCGGGCCCGACGCTCCGAGGAGCGGATGCGGCAGTTCGTGGCGGACGCCTCGCACGAGCTGCGCACCCCGCTGACCACCATCCGTGGCTTCGCCGAGCTGTACCGCCAGGGCGCGGCCCGCGCGCCGGAGCAGACCGCCGGGCTGCTGCGCCGCATCGAGGACGAGGCCGCCCGGATGGGTCTGCTGGTGGAGGACCTGCTGCTGCTCGCCCGGCTGGACCGGGAACGCCCGCTCTCGCTGGCCCCGGTGGAGCTGCCGGTGCTGGCCTCCGACGCCGTGCAGGCGGCGCGCGCGATCGCTCCGGACCGGCGGATCGAGCTGGAGATCGAGCCCGGTTCCGGCCCGCTCGTCGTCTACGCCGACGACGCGCGGCTGCGGCAGATCATCGGCAACCTGGTGACCAACGCGCTGACCCACACCCCGCCGGAAGCCGACGTCAGCGTGCGCCTGCGCGCCGAGCCGGGCAACCTCGCCGTCGTGGAGGTGGTCGACACCGGCCCCGGTCTCTCCCGGGAACAGTCCGAGCGGGTCTTCGAGCGGTTCTACCGGGCCGACGCGGCCCGGACCCGACGGGCCGACGGCAACACCGGCACCGGCCTCGGCCTGGCCATCGTGGCGGCGCTGGTCGCCGCCCACCACGGCTCGGTCGAGGTGCTCGAGACACCCGGTGGCGGAGCCACCTTCCGGGTCCGGCTGCCGCAGGTGCCCAAGGGCGACGACCCGGGCGAGTGACTTTCAGCCAACTTCCAGGACGGTTCCAGGTTGGTTGCAGTGCCGGGGGAGAAGGTAGTCCCATGACCGAGTTCGAGTCCGACCCGCAGCGCCGGCCGGCCCCCACCGACGCCGAGCCGTCGCACCCCACCGCCGAGCTGCCGCGCGACGAGCGCGCGCAGTCCGACTCTCCGACCACCCCCGTCCCGGTCGTCTCGACCGACGGGGACACCGCGCCCACCGTCGCCACTCCGGCCGCGTCCGCCGCTCCCGACGGACCGACCGGGTCCGCTCCCCACACCGGGCAGCCGACCGGGTACGAGCCGCCGACCGTGGGCCAGCCCACGGGGTACGAGACGCCGGCCGCCGCTGGTGGATCCGCGCCGCCGTACCCGGTCTCCGCCCACCCGGCGCCCGGCCACTCCGGCCAGCCTGGCTACCCGGGCCAGCCCGGCTACTCCGGTTACCCGCAGCCGGCCGCCGGCCAGTACCCGGGCGCCGGCTGGCACGCGGGCCAGCAGTCCGGCTGGGCCGGCGGGGGCCAGCCGGGCGCGGCCTACCCCCAGCACGCCCAGCACCAGCAGCACCAGCCGGGGCAGCCCGTGCCGCCCTGGGGTCCGCAGGCCACGCCGCCCGGCGCCGGGCCCCGGCCGGGCCGGATCGCCAAGTTCGCCGGCGCCGGCGTCGCGGTGTTCGCCCTGATGCTCGGCTCCGGCGTCGCCGGTGGGGCGCTCGCGCTCGCCCTCGACGGCGACAACGGCGGCGTCACCCGCACCTACTCCGCGGCTCCCGTGCTCAACAGCGCCGACCTGCCGAAGATCGCCGCGTCCGTACAGGACAGCGTCGTCTCCATCGCCACCGACAGCGGCGAGGGCTCCGGCGTGGTGCTCAGCGCCGACGGTTACGTGCTCACCAACAACCACGTGGTCGCCTCCGCCAGCGGGGACACCGTGCAGGTCGTCTTCGCCGACGGCAAGAACGCCCAGGCGAAGATCGTCGGCACCGACCCGAAGACCGACCTGGCCGTGGTCAAGGCCAACGGGGTGAGCGACCTCAAGCCGGCCACGTTCGGCGACAGCGACGCCATGCAGGTCGGCGACCAGGTGCTCGCCCTGGGCAGCCCGCTCGGCCTCCAGGGCTCGGTGACCGCGGGCATCCTCAGCGCCCGGGACCGCACCATCCGGGCCGGCGAGGGCCAGCAGCAGGACCCGAACCAGCAGAGCCAGGCGGTCAGCTCGATCTCCGGGCTGCTGCAGACCGACGCGCCGATCAACCCCGGCAACTCCGGTGGCGCGCTGGTCAACACCCGGGGTGAGGTGATCGGCGTCAACACCGCCATCGCCACCTCCGGGCAGAGCACCGGCAACATCGGCGTCGGCTTCGCCATCCCCAGCAACAAGGCCAAGGACGTCGCCGGCAAGCTCCAGCGCGGCGAGAAGGTCAGCCACCCGTCGCTCGGGGTCGGCGTCAACCAGGCCGAGGGCGGCGGCGCGCTGATCGCCTCGGTCACGGCGGGCAGCGCCGCCGAGAAGGCCGGCCTGCAGCGCGGCGACGTGGTCACCCGCTTCGGCGACAAGGTGATCAACGACTCCGACGACCTGGTCGGCGCGGTGCAGGCCGGCAAGGTCGGCGACCGGGTCGAGGTGCACTTCAAGCGCAACGGCGCCGAGAAGACGGCGACCGTGACGCTCGCCGAGACGTCCTGACCGACAACTGAACCTGCCTCCTCCCTCCGGCGGCGGGTGGCGGGGCCGAGGGGGCCACCACGCGTACCCCCCGCACCCGTTGGGCGCAGCGGGTCGCCGCCCACGCACGGGCCGCGCCGTCCACGAAACCGGTCAGGGTGA
>NZ_JBFAPG010000401.1:0-5853 GCF_040675595.1 Micromonospora sp. NPDC049580 | reverse complement strand
GCTTCGCCGGGGCGCTGGGCTGGCTGACCGTGGCCGCCGGCTCCGGCTGGCCGTCCGGCTCGGGCGCGGCGGCGGGCTTGCCCGACGTCTCAGCCCTGCGCGGTGTGCCGGCGCCGGGCGCCGGCCGGTAGTCGGCGAAGAAGTCGTGCCAGGCCGAATCGACGCTCGTTGGGTCGGCGAGGTACCGCTGGTACATCTCCTCGACGATCCACTCGTTCGGGCCGAAACCCGCCAGTGGGTTCTCCTGCGAAGTCTGCTGGGTCGACACGGCCGGTAATCGCCTCTTTCACGCGGGTTTATGTGTCACGCGGTGTCCGTCGCGTCCAGTTGATGGACCACGGACAGGACGACTCCCAGGCTACGCCGTACGGATCCCGGCGGCATTTCCGCCTCGGTCGGGTGGCCGGTTTCACAGAAGATGCCAGAAGTTCACCAACCCCTGCGCGACCCGTCGCCGGCTGGTACGGCTGGTACCGCCAGATTGAGTACCGGTACGGATGTCCCGGGCCAACGCCGTCCGCGACGATCGGGCGCATGGATCATGACGGGGTACGGGGGCGCTACGGCCGGAGCATGGCGGTGGCGTCCGGTTGGTACGTCACCGCGATCGCGGCCATGGCGGTGGGCACGACGAGCGTGCCGAGCGCGCCGCACGACGACTGCGCGGCCTGGTTCAGCTGCCTGTCGCCGGGCGAGTCGCTGGTGTTCGTCGCTCTGGTGTGGGGCACGCCGGTGCTCCTCGGGCTGCTGGTCGTGACGGCGCTGGTGACCGCGCTGGTCGTCCGACTCGTCCCCTCGGCGGTGCTCGCCGGCACCACGGCCGCGGCGCTCAGCGTCGGGGTCTGCGCCGCCGTGTACCTGGGTCGCTCGTGAAGCGGCTCGGCCTCGGCGGGCTCTTCTTCGCCTGGCTCTACGGGGTGCCGTTCCTGCTGCTGGTGGGCCTGATCCGGCGCGTGGCCAGGCCGTACACGCCGAGCGCGGACGAGGCGCAGGCGTTCGGCGTGACCACGGACGCCCTGCTGACGACCGGGCTCGTGCTCAACGCGGTGCTTCCGGTGCTCGGCCTGTTGCTGGCCGGGGAGGCCCTCTGGCGTCGGCACTTCGCCGGGGCGCTCGGCGGGACGGTGCTGCTGTACGTGGCGGTCGCCCTGGTCTCCAGCCTGACCACCAGTGGGCTGACCGGGCACATTCCCGCCGACCAGGAGCCCGACCCGGTGGTCACCCAGTGCATTCCGATCAGCGGCGGCCGGGGCTGCCCGGGCGGGTGAGGTGCCGGCAGCCCGGCGGGGCCGGAGCCGGCCCGGGGTGGCGGCCGTGCCGCCGCCACCCCGGAACTCGCGTCGGTCAGGAGATGTCGCGCCGACGCATCAGCAGGGTGCCGACCACGCCGGTGACCACCGCGTACCCGATGAGCACGGCGGCGCCCGCCCAGCGCGGCGGGTTACCCGGGATGTCCGCCCCGGTGACCATCAGCGACGAGGCCAGCGACGGCACCAGCAGTTGCAGGTTGTTGATCCAGTCACCCCACCGGTTGGCCAGGATGGTGATCACCAGGATGGCGCCGATCGAGCCGCCCAGGTAGAGCAGGATGCCGGTCACGGTGGCGCCGATCTGGCTGCGGATCAGCACGCCGATGCCGACGCCGAACACCGCCCAGAGCAGGTACGCGAGCAGGTTCAACCCGATCGCCCGCCAGGCCGCGTCGTTGCCCAACTGTGAGTCCACCCCGACGGCGTTCAGCACCGCCGAGCCGGCGATCAGGTTGAACACGGTGGTGACCAGCCAGAACAGCAGCGCCAGCACACCCGCCGCGACCAGCTTGGCGATCATCACCGCGGTGCGGTGCGGGTTGGTCAGGAACGTGGTGGTGACCGTCTGGTGGAAGAACTCGCTCGTCACCACGATGATGCCGAGCAGCATCACGATCAGCAGGCCGAAGAACTGCCCGGTGGTGAACAGGTTCGACGAGAGCGCGTCCGGGGTGGCCGCCGCAGCGATCTGGTCCGCCTGCTCGCCCGACACCTCGCCGAGGTTGTTGCTGGTCAACGCGTCGGCCTGCAACCAGTTGATGAGCAGCGTGAGCGCCCACAGCGGCAGGCTGATCAGCGCGAAGACCCACCAGGTGTTGGTGGTACGGATCTTGAGCAACTCGGATCGGACGAGGTTCATCGGATGCCCGCCTTTCCGGCCGTCAGCTCCAGGAAGACCCGTTCCAGGTCGGGCCGTTCGGTGGTCAGTTCGTGCAGTTCCACACCGGCGGCCAGGGCGGCCCGGCCGATCGTCGGGGCGTCCACCCCAGAGACCAGCAGGATGCCCTGCTCGTCGGTGTCGACCGTGGCCGACTGCGCCTTCAACGCGGTGGTCAGCGCCTCGGCCTGCGGGGTGCGGACCCGGACCTGGGCGCCCTGCGCCATCGACCCGAGCACCTGCTCGACCGGACCCTGCCGGACCAGCTGGCCCGCCGCGATGATCACCACGTCGTCGGCGAGCAGCTGCATCTCCGACAGCAGGTGGCTGGAGACCAGCACCGTGCGGCCCTCGTGGGCGAGGTTCTTGAGGAACCCGCGCATCCACCGGATGCCCTCCGGGTCCAGCCCGTTGGCCGGCTCGTCGAGGATCAGCACCCGCGGGTCACCGAGCATCGCGGCGGCGATACCGAGCCGCTGCTTCATGCCCAGCGAGTAGCCCTTGAACTTGCGCTTCGCCGCCGGGGTCAACCCGACCAGCTCCAGCGCCTCGTCGGCCCGGGACTTGGGCAGGCCGGCCGCCGCGCAGATCACCCGCAGGTGGTTGATGCCGGTGCGGCCCTTGTGCGCGCTGGACGCCTCCAGGATCGCGCCGACGTGCCGCAGCGGGTCGGCGAGATCGGCGTAGCGCTGCCCGCTGATGGTGGCGGTGCCCCCGGTCGGCGTGACCAGGTTGAGCAGCATGCGCAGCGTGGTGGTCTTACCGGCGCCGTTCGGGCCGAGGAAGCCGGTCACCCGCCCCGGTGCCACGGTGAAGGACAGGTTGTTCACCGCCCGCACGTTCTTGTACTGCTTCGTCAGACCGGACACCACGATCTGACCGTCGCTGGTGGGGCTTCGCTGCCCGTCAGTCATCGTTCTCCTCCCGTGTGGCGTCGAGGTACGCCGTGGCACAGCGTGACGGTACCGAGCAACAAGGTCAATCAGGCTCGGTCCCTACGGCGTGGTCCCCCTTGGGGTGGAGTCGTCTCCTCCCTGCGGACGACGGCGGGGCCTCAGCGGGCGATCCAGGTGGCCCGGGCCGCGCCGAGCAGCGCGCCGCCGGGGCCGTACAGGCTGGTGTGCACAAGCGCCTTGCGGCCGTCGACCCCGATCAGCGCGCCGGTCACCACGCACTCGTCGCCCGGCGCCGGCCGGGCGGTGACCACCGCGGCGATCCGGCCGAGCAGGTACGGGCGGCCCGGCGCGAGCACCGTCCAGCCGCCGGGGCAGTCCAGCGCGGCCCAGACCGTGGCATCGCTGACCTGCTCGGGTGCGCGGAACGGCGCGGCGGTCCGGCCGTCCGGCAACCGGCCGGGGAAGATCCGCAACCCGTCGTTCCGGCGCGGACCACAGACGAAACACTCGGGGTACGGATGCTCGACGAACCCGGGGTAGCGGGTCGACGCCTGCACCGCCGTCTCCCGGTCGACCGGCGGCGCGACGGCGTCCACGGCACCGGCGGGGCGAACCTCGGCCACCAGCTCGCCGGCCGGGTCCCGGACCTCGCCGTCGACCAGGCTCAGCGCCGTCTCCAGCGGCGGTGGCCGACGCAGCGTCACCTCCACCGGTCCGGATCCACCGGCGGCGGCGGCGAAGAGGCCGGCGCTCCAGCCGCCGTTGCCCGAGCCGGTGGGCCCGTTGTAGCGGGACTCGATGCGCATGGGCGACCTCCGTGTGGCGTGGGGCGGCGCCGTCGCCGGCCCGCTGGGCAGCCTCGCACGGACCGGGTCGGAGGCATCCGCCGGCCGGCGTTCATCCGATCGACACCAGTGGTGCGATCCGATGGCAACCCGGGGCACCTACACAGATCCCATGGCCGTTCTGCATGTCGCTGGCGCACCCCTGACGACCAGCGGATACACCCTGCTGATTGCCGACGACCCCACCCAGGTCGCGGCCGCGCAACGCCTGCGTCACGAGGTGTTCGCCACCGAGTTGGGTGCCACCCTCGCACCCGGCGGCGCCGGGTTGGACGTGGACCCCTTCGACGCCCACTGCGACCACCTCATCGTCCGCGAGGACAGCACCGGGCAGGTGGTCGGCACGTACCGGCTGCTGCCGCCGGGGCGTACCGGCCGGCGGTACGCCGACGACGAGTTCGACCTCGGCGCGCTGGACCCACTGCGCGACGACCTCGTCGAGACGGGTCGGTCCTGCGTGCACCCGGACCACCGCTCCGGTGCGGTGATCAACCTGATGTGGGCGGGGCTCACCCGCTACCTGCACCTGCGCGGCTCCCGCTGGCTCGGCGGCTGCGCCTCGGTGCCGGTCGACGACGGTGGTCGGACGGTCGCCGGGGTGTGGGCCCAGGCCCAGGCCCGGCACCTGTCGCCCCCGCCGTTGCGGGTGCGCCCACTGCGCCCGTGGTTCGCCGAGCCGGCCGCCGCCCTGGCAGCCCCGTCCTCGGCCACCGACCCGGCCGCTCGCGTGGCGGTGCCGCCGCTGCTGCGTGGTTACCTGCGGCTCGGCGCGTGGATCTGTGGTGAGCCCGCGTACGACCCCGACTTCGGGTGCGCGGACTTCTACGTGCTCTTCTCCCTGGACCGGATGAACCCGCGCTACCTGCGGCACTTCCTGGGCGGGGACCAGCGGTGACCCTCGGAGCGCGGGACCTGTGGCGGCCCTTCTCGGGCTGCGACGACGACTGCCTGCCGGCGGCCGGCGAGGTGCCCACGGTGCCGGTGGTTCGCCGGGTGCTCCGGTTGGTCGCGGCGAGCGGGATGCTGCTGGCCGGGGTGGGAGTGGCGGTGCTGCTGCCCGTGCTGCCGGCACGTGAGCGGCAGGCGGTGCTGCGCGGCTGGGCCCGCGGCACCGTTCGCGCGTTCGGCGTCCGGCTGGTGATCCGGGGTCGGCTGCCCCGGCGGCGCGCGCTGCTGGTCGCCAACCACGTCTCGTGGCTGGACATCCTCGCCGTCCTGGCGGTCGCGCCCACCCGCATGGTGGCGAAGCGGGAGATCCGGTCCTGGCCGGTGGTCGGGCTGCTCGCTGCGGCGGCGGGCACGGTCTTCGTGGACCGGTCCCGGCCGCGGGCGCTGCCGGCCACCGTGCACCGGCTCGCCGACACGCTGCGCGCCGGCCGGTCGGTCGCGGTGTTTCCCGAGGGTACGACCTGGTGTGCCGGGGACGGCGCGGACGGGTGCCGCCCCGGGGGCGGCTTCCGGCCCGCGATGTTCCAGGCCGCCGTCGACGCGGGCAGCCCGGTGGTGCCGCTGCGGCTCGGGTACCGGTGCGACGCCACCGGCGCGGTCACGACGGTCGCCGCCTTCCTCGGCGCGGACACCCTGCTGCGCTCGGTCGCTCGGGTGGTCGCGGCGCGGCAACTGGTGGTCTCGGTGACGATCGCCGCCGCGCTGCACCCGGCTGGCGACGCCGACCGGCGGTTGCTGGCCCGGGCCGCCGAGTCTGCCGTACACCTGATGCCGGTTGTCCCGACGCGGACCAGGCTGCGGCCGGTCCCCACCATGACCCCGGCGGGTTCCGTGCCGCAGGTGCCTGCCGGCCGGGACCTGGACCTGGCGGCCTGAGAGGAGGATTCATCGCTTGAACACGCGCCGATTCCGGCGCCGGAGTAGGTCGGATCGCCCTTTGCTCTGCTTCAACCCACGCAACACAAGCGGGCCGCAAG
>NZ_JBFAPG010000400.1:0-5856 GCF_040675595.1 Micromonospora sp. NPDC049580 | reverse complement strand
GGCCAGCGTCCTGCTGGACCGGGCGCAGGGCACCCCGCCGGTCGGCGACGCCGACCGGCGGGCGGTGCTCGCCGCGTACAACAACGCCGGCTACCTGACCACCGACAACAACAAGGTCACCGGGCCGGCCGAGGCCGTCGTCGTGGTCAGCGGGCAGCCGTACGTCGACAAGGACTCCGAGAAGCGGGACGAGTCGGTCGTCAAGATCGCCGAACAGTTCGACCGGACCGGGTCGATCGTGGTGGGCGGCAACGGCTCCGCCGGTGGCAACGTGGTGTCCGTGGTCCGCGGTGACCCGGTGCTGTCGCAGACCATCTCCACGGTCGACAACGCCAACACCGTGCAGGGCCAGCTGGTCACCAGCCTCGCCCTGGTGCAGCAGCTCACCGAGAAGAAGGCCGGCCAGTACGGCGTCGGCGACAATGCCGCGTCCCTGCTGCCTAGACTGCCCCAGTGAGCGAACGACGTACCCCGGTGTCCGGAACCGACGCGCCTGAGCGGGCGACCCTGCGCCCGAGCGAGGTGGCGGCGTGAGGATGCTGGGCCGGCTGCTGATCGCCGGGGCCGGTGCCGCCGCCGCCCGGTACGCCCTCCGCGAGGTGCGGACCGCCCCGGTGGGTCCCACGCTGGAGCGCACCAACTTCCGGGGCCGGACGGTGACCCTGGCGGCCGGGCCGGCGCTCGCCGCCGGTGCGACAGCCGCGGGCGTGTTCGGCGCCACCAGCGCCGCCTCCGGTGGCGCCGCCCTGGTCGCCGGCCTCGGCGCCGGCGGTGTCGGGCTCTACGACGACGTGGTCGGAGCACGTCCGGAGCAGAAGACGGCCAAGGGCTTCGCCGGGCACCTCGCCGCGCTGCGCGAGGGACGCGTCACCGCCGGGCTGGTCAAGATCATCGGGGTGGGCGCCGCCGGGCTGGGCGCGGCCGCGCTGCTCGCCGCCGACCCGCGGGTCGCCGCGCACCCGCGCCGGAAGCGCCACGGCGCCGTCGGCCGGGGGGTCGACGTGCTGCTCGGCGCCGGGGTGATCGCCGGCACCGCCAACCTGCTCAACCTGCTCGACCTGCGGCCCGGCCGGGCCATCAAGTCCGGGCTGCTGCTGGGCGTGCCGCTGGCCGGTGGCCCGCACGGCGGGATCGCGGCCGGCGCGGCCGGCGCCGCCGCCGGCCTGCTCCGCGACGACCTGTCCGAGGACGTCATGCTCGGCGACAGCGGCGCGAACGCGCTCGGCGCCCTGCTCGGCGTCGCGCTCGCCGCCCGCAGTGGCCCGCTCGGTCGGGCCGGTCTGCTGGCCGTGCTCGCCGGGCTCACCGCCGCCAGCGAGAAGGTCAGCTTCACGGCGGTGATCCAGCGAACCCCGGGCCTGCGGCAGCTCGACGCACTGGGCCGACGCGCCGACTGACGTGACCAGACCGGCACCCCTCGCCGGCGCCGGCCGGCTGGCCGGGGCAGCCGCGCTCATCGCCGTCCTCACCGTGCTCAGCCGGCTCGCTGGCTTCGGCCGTACCGCCGTGTTCACGTGGAGCCTCGCCCCGACCGACCTGGGCGGCGCCTACGTGGTGGCCAACGCGGTGCCGAACTTCATCTTCGAGATCGTCGCCGGTGGCGCGCTGGCCAGCCTCGTCGTACCGCTGCTGGCCGGGGCGGTCGAGGCCGGCGACCGCACGGCGGTCGCCCGGACCACCGGCGCGCTGCTGACCTGGACGCTTGCCCTGCTGGTGCCGCTCGCGCTGGTCGTGGTGCTCTTCGCCGGCCCGGTGGTCGAGTCGCTGGGCCACCACCTGACCGACGCCCAGCAGCAGAGCGGCGTACGGATGCTGCGCGTCTTCGCGCCGCAGCTACCGCTGTACGGCGTCGGCATCGTGCTCACCGGGGTGCTCCAGGCGCACCGGCGCTTCGCCTGGCCGGTGCTCGCCCCACTGCTGTCCAGCCTCACCGTGATCGTCGTCTACCTGGGGTTCACCGCCACCCAGGGCCGGTACGCCACAGTCGCCGGGGTGAGCCCCGGCGGCGAGCTGCTGCTCTCCGCCGGCACCACCCTGGGCGTGGTGACGCTGTCGCTGTCGCTGCTCGTCCCGGTGCGCCGGCTGCGCCTGGGGTTGCGGCCCGGGTTCGGGTTCCCCGCCGACGCGCGGGCCCGGGTCGGCGCGTTGGCGGTGGCGGGCGCGGTCACCGTCACCACGCAGCAGATCGCCCTGATCGTCAGCCTGAACCAGGTCACCGCGGGCGCGCGCAGCAACCCGGGCGTCTACAACCTGGCGCAGACCGTCTACCTGCTGCCGTGGGCGGTGCTCGCGGTGCCGCTGGCCGTGGCGGCCTATCCGACGCTCGCGGCGGCGCGGTCGGCCGGCAACGAGGACGGCTACCGGGCGACCCTGGCGCCGGCCGTGCGCGGGGTGCTGCTGTTCAGTTGCCTCGGCGCGGCCGCGCTGGTCGGGACCGCGGGGCCCGTCGGGCACTTCTTCTTCCCCGCGTCCACCGCGCCGACCGCCGCCGCCGCGATCATCGGGTACGCCCCGGGCCTGGTCGGCTACGGCCTCTTCGCGATCCTCACCCGGGCGCTCTACGCGCGCGGGGAGACCCGGGCGGCGACCGCCGCGACCGCCGTCGGCTTCCTGGTGGTGCCGCCCGTCGTCCTGCTGCTCGGTGCGATCCTGCCGTTGACCGACCGGGTGCTCGCCGTGACGTCCGCCAACTCGGTGGGCATGGTGGTGCTCGGCGTGTTGCTCGTCACGGCGGTGCTGCGCAGCGCCGGCCGGCCGGCGCTTGCCGGCGCGGCGCGCGCCGGTGCGGCCGGTGGCCTCGCCGGGCTGCTCGCCGCGCTCGCCGGGCTGGGCGTGAGCCGCTGGCTCGACAGGCTGGACGGCGGCACCCCGACGACGGCCGCGGCACTCGGTCAGGGCATGCTGTCCGGGGTCTTGGTCGGTGTCGTGTTCCTCGTCGTGGTCTGGTTCGTCGACCGGCGGGACGTACGGCCGCTACTGACCGGGGTGGTACGCCGCCTCGGCCGGCGAGGGCCGCGGGGCCGGGCCGGCACGTCGACGCCGGGCGCGGTCCCCCCGGAGCGGGGCGACGGGAAGGAGACGGCGGTTCGGTGAGCGTTGTCAACACCAACCGGCGGTGGCCGGCATGACGGAGACAAACGGCTGGTCGGGCTCCGTGGCGCTGCTGCTGGCTTCCAGCACCGGCGGGGTCGGCCAGCACGTCCGCTCGGTGGCGCGCGGGCTCGTCGCGGCCGGTGCCACCGTGCTCGTCTGTGGGCCGGCGGCCACGCAGGAGCAGTTCGACTTCACCGGCGTCGGCGCGCGTTTTGAGCCGGTGGAGATCCCGGCCAGCCCGACCCCCGCCGACGCGCGGGCGGTGCTCGCCCTGCGGCGGGCGCTCGCCGCGGCCCGCGTCGACGTGGTGCACGCGCACGGCCTGCGCGCCGGTCTCGTCGCCGTGCTGGCCCGTCCGTCCGCCCCGCTGATCGTGACCTGGCACAACGCGGTCCTCGTGGGCGGCCTGCGCGGCGGGGCCTCGCGGCTCGTCGAGCGGGTGGTCGCCCGGGGCGTCCGGGTGGCGCTCGGCGCCTCCACCGATCTGGTCGAGCGGGCCGCCGCGCTGGGTGCCGCCGACGCCCGACTCGCCCCGGTCGCCGCCCCGACGCTGCCCGCGCCGCGTCGACGCCGCGCCGCCGTGCGCGCCGAGTTCGGCGTACGACCGGAGCAGCCGTTGCTCGTCTCGGTGGGGCGGCTGCACCCGCAGAAGCGCTACGACGTGCTGATCGACGCGGCCGCCCGCTGGCGTACGCGTACCCCGCCGCCGGTCGTGGTGATCGCCGGGAGTGGCCCGGCGTACCTGCCGCTGGCCGCGCGGACCTCGGCAGCCCGAGCCCCGGTGACCCTGCTGGGGCACCGCACCGACGTGGCCGACCTGCTCGCCGGCGCCGACCTCGCGGTGGTCACCAGCGACTGGGAGGCCCGGCAGTTGTTCGCCCAGGAGGCGATGCGGGCCGGCGTGCCGCTGGTGGCGACCGCGGTGGGTGGCCTGCCGGAGCTGGTCGGCGATGCCGCCGCGCTGGTCCCCGCCGGTGACGTGGACGCGGTCGACGCGGCGGTGCGCGCGCTGCTGGACGACCCGGAGGCCCGGGCCGAGCTGGGCCGGCGCGGCGCCGAGCGGGCGGCGACGTGGCCCACCGAGGCGGACACGGTGGCCGTGCTGGCGGCCCTCTACGCCGAACTGACCGCCCGTTCGACTCCTCCGGCGGCCCCCGGCTCCGACGCGCCGATGACGGGACACCGGTGATGCTGCGTCGACTCGCTCCCGCCCTGTTGACCGTGCTCGTGGTGGTGTTGGGCGTCACCGCGCTGTCCGCCCGGCCACCCCAGGGCACCCCGCAGCGCACCGCCGACTTCGTGGTGCTCGCCGGGATCGCCGGGCTGCGCTGGGAGGACGTCGACCAGCAGAGCACCCCGACGCTGTGGCGGATGGCCCGGGACGGCTCGATCGGCTCCCTGTCGGTGCGGTCCGCGCACCGGCCCACCTGCCCGGTCGACGGGTGGCTGACCCTCGGCGCGGGGAGCTTCGCCGCGTGGAACGGCACCCGGCCCGACGGCGGCTGCCCGCCCGCCGGCGTGGCCGTGGAGCAACCGGACGGGATCGGCGCGAACCTGCCCGACCAGGAGAGCGTGGTCCAGTACAACCAGCAGCGGCTGCCCTGGGGCACCATGCCTGGGTCGCTGTCGGAGTCGGTGCGCTGCTCGGTCGCCGTGGGTCCGGGCGCCGCCGTGGCCGCCGCCCGCCCGTTCGGCCGGGTCGACAGGTACGCCGCGGGGCTGCCGGCCGATCCGCGCCGGCTGCTCGGCTCGTGCGTGCTGAGCATCGTCGACCTCGGCACGGTCGAGGGGACCGACCCGGTGGCGCGTGCCGAGCAGGCGCGGGCCGCCGACGCCCAGTTGGCCCGGGTCCTGGCCGCCCGGCCGGAGCGGTCGCTGGTGTTGGTGGCCGGAATCTCCGACACCGAGCAGCCGTCGCGGCTGCACGTGGTGGTCGCGGACGGGCCGGGCTGGGAGCGGGGTTGGCTCACCTCGGCCAGCACCGGCCGCGACGGTTACCTGCAACTTGTCGACCTCGCGCCGACGGCGTTGACCGCGCTGGGACGGCCGATGCCGGAGCGGTTGTTCCTCGGCCGGCCGGCGGTCAGCACCGGCGGCCGCCCGTCCGACCTGGCGGAGGCGATCAACGCGCCGGCGGACGCCGACCGGGAGGCGACGGCCCAGCGGGCCGTCTCCGGCCGGTTCTTCGCCCTGCTCGCCGGGCTTCAGGTGCTGCTGGCCCTGGCGGTGCTGCCGTTGCTGCGCCGGGCCCGACCACACGCCGGCCCGGCCGGCCCGACCCCGGTCTCCGCCCGCGTCGTGGCGGTGGTGGAGTTGCTGCTGGTGGCGGCCGCGTTGGCCGTTCCGGCCGCGTTGCTCGCCGACGCCGTGCCCTGGTGGCGGGGCGAACACCCCGGATGGATCTTCGGCGCGGTCACCGCGCTGCTGGTCGCGGGGGGCACCGCGGCGGTCCGGTTCGCCCCCGGGTACGCGAACACGCTCGGCCCGTTCGGCGCGGTGGCCGGCCTCACGACCCTGACCGTCGGGCTGGACGTGCTCACCGGGTCGAGCCTGCAGCTCAACAGCGTGGTCGGCTACTCGGCGTTGCAGGGTGGCCGGTACGCCGGGCTGAGCACCGTCGGGCTGGGAGTGTTCCTCGCCGGCGCGCTGGTGACCGGCGGGTGGTTCGGCCAGCGGGTGCACCGCCGCTGGCGGCCGGCCGTGATGGTCGCCGTGGGCGGTCTCGCCGTGGTGGTGGTCGGCAGCCCGTACCTGGGCGCCGAC
>NZ_JBFAPG010000399.1:0-5863 GCF_040675595.1 Micromonospora sp. NPDC049580 | reverse complement strand
CCTGGGCGAGCTAGGCGACGCTGGTGATCTTTTCGGGTTACGCCGTGGGTCGGGTTGGTTGGGTCAGCGGAAAGCTGTTCTGGTGAAGATGGCGAACTCGGCTATCGCGGTGGCGACGATCGCCAGCACCAGCGGCCACGGCGAGCCGACCACCGCGTACACGAGCAGCAGCGCCGGCGCGGCGGCCACCGCGTAGATCGCCAGGGCCATCGTGCGGTCCGCGTGCAGCATGGCGGGCAGGACGGTCCGGGTGAGCCCCGGCAGCCGCGCCGCGAGCTGCCAGACCACGACGCCGCCGGTGAGGGCCGCGAGCACCGCCAGGACACGGGAGAATCCGTCGCTCGTCGAGGCCGCGAACGCCACCACCACCGCGGCGACCAGGGACCAGCCCGCGCCGTAGAGCACCAGGCGGTGCAGGCCGTACGCGAGGGTCCGCGGGGAGTCGATCCGGCTCGGGCCGATCGCCACCGCTTCCGCCACGTGCTCCAGTGCCTCGGACCAGCGGCGCTGCTCCAGGTGCAGGACACCGACGTCGTGCCCGACCTCGGTGAGGCGCGGATCGAGCCGTAGCGCCTCCCGGTAGGCCCGCTCGGCCAGGTCGAACAGCTCCAGTCGGGCCGCGACCAGGCTGAGCACCAGGTGCGCCTGCGCCTCCTGCGGGGCCAGCTCAACCCCACGCCAGGCCGCGTTCAGCGCCGGCTGCCCGTTGCGCGAGTCGGCCAGGATCGCCGCCGCGCTGCGCTGGGCGTACGCGTCGGTCGGCCCGAGCGCCAGGAGCCGGTCGGCGGTGGTCGCCGCATCGGCGTAGCGCCCCAGGTCGACCAGTGCCATGGCCCGGACGACGAGCGCCGGCAGTGCCTCCGGCGCGGCGGCCACGGCCGCGTCGGCGGCGGCGAGCGCGTCGACCGGCCGGTCGGCGACGAGATGCACCCGGGCCAGCATGGTGAGGGCTTGCGAATCCGCGGGCTTCAGCGCGAGCCCTTCGGTCAGCTCACCGGCCGCCTCGTCGTGGCGTCCCAGCTCGGCGAGGAGCTGAGCGCGTTCGAGATAGCCGTCGCCGGCGAACTGGTCGGGGGCGGGTTCGGTGGACATCGCGGCGAGCCTAGGCGGCCGGCGCGTCGTACACCAGGGCCACCGCGATGCCCGCCAGACCTTCCTCCCGGCCGGTGAAACCGAGCCCGTCGGTGGTCGCGGCGGAGACGGTGACCGGGGCGCCGGCGGCGTCGGAGAGCACCTGCTGGGCCTCGTCCCGACGGCGGCCGATCTTGGGACGGTTGCCGACGATCTGCACGGAGACGTTGCCGATCTCCAGGCCGGCCGCCCGCACCCGGCGGGCCGTCTCGGTCAGCAGCGCCACGCCGGACGCCCCGGACCACTCCGGCTGGTCCACCCCGAAGGCGGCGCCGAGATCACCGAGGCCGGCGGCGGAGAGCAGCGCGTTGCAGGCGGCGTGGGCGGCGACGTCGGCGTCCGAGTGCCCGGCGAGACCGTCCTGGTCGGGCCAGAGCAGCCCGGCGACCCAGCAGGGCCGGCCCGGCTCGAACGCGTGCACATCGGTGCCGATGGCGACCCGAGGAACGATCATGAACAGAGGTTACGCGTCAGCCGTCGGCGGCGAGCAGGTGCTCCGCCAACGCCAGGTCGAACGGACGGGTGATCTTCAGGGCGTACTCCGAGCCGGGCACGCAGCTCACGGCGATGCCCTGCTTCTCGACCAGGCCGGCGTCGTCGGTGAGCGGGTCGCCGGCCGCGGCATGCGCGGCGGTCAGGACGGACCGGCGGAAGCCCTGCGGGGTCTGCACCGCCCGGAGGGCAGCTCGGTCGACGGTGCCCAGCACCACCTCGTCGGCGCCGACCTCCTTGATCGTGTCGACGACCGGCAGGACGGGAACCACCGCGGCCCGGCCACCCCGGACCGCGGCGGCGACCGATTCGACCAACTCGGGCGGGGTCAACGCACGGGCGGCATCGTGCACCAGGATGATCGTCGGGCCGGCCGGCACCGCTGCCAGCGCGGCGGCGACCGAAGCCTGCCGCTCGGCGCCACCGGGCACCACTATCACCGGCGCCACCGGAGCCAGCAGCTCACGGACACCCGCCACCTCGGCCGCGGGCGCGGCCACCACGATCGTGTGCACCGACGCGGCGGCGGCGAGCCGGCGTACGGCGTGCACCAGCAGCGGCTCGCCCGCGAGCAGGCGCAGCGCCTTGGGTCGGCCGGGACCGAGCCGTACGCCGGCACCCGCCGCAGGCACAAGGACCGCGACGTCACCGCGCGGGTTGAGCTGCGCGGTCACGTCGCGGTCCTCGGTGGTTTCTTCGCTACGAAGTGGGTACGACGATGCTGTGCGGACTAGGCCTCGGTGAGGACCTTGTCGAGCAGCGTCTCCGCCTCGTCCTTGGTGCTCTTCTCAGCCAGCGCGACCTCGCCGACGAGAATGTCGCGGGCCTTGGCCAGCATCCGCTTCTCGCCTGCGGAGAGGCCCCGCTCCCGCTCCCGGCGCCACAGGTCACGCACGACCTCGGCGACCTTCAGCGGGTTGCCGGAGGCCAGCTTTTCCAGGTTGGCCTTGTAACGCCGCGACCAGTTGGTCGGCTCCTCGGTGTGCGGAGCCCGGAGAACGTCGAAGACCTTACCGAGGCCCTCTTCGCCGACCACCTCACGGACGCCCACGATCTCGGCGTTCTCGGCGGGCACCCGGACCGTCAGGTCACCCTGCGCAACCCTCAGGACGAGGTATTTCTTAGGCTCGCCCTTGATGATCCGAGTCTCGATTGCCTCGATGAGTGCGGCCCCGTGGTGGGGGTAAACAACGGTCTCGCCGACACTGAAAACCATAGGTTCGAAACCCCTTTCGCTGTGTCTAGGGTAACACGCTCAGGCAACGATGTCTCACCGATGTCCTGACCGTTGGCGCAGCTCAGGGGCCCTGTGAGAGGTCTTTCTTCAGCTTGACAGGCGGTCAAACCGATGGTTTGAACACGCTCCGTAACGCACGGATTACTTCCCGATGCGGGTGAACAGAACGTCGAGATCAAGGGCTATGCGCTCCCCCATGGTATCCCGCCCAGCGGAAACGCGCCCAGGTGTAGCGGGAGCTGCCCCCGGTGCGGGACGCTGGAGTCCGAGTCACACGCCGCTCTCGAGACGCTTCCTGGGGGTCCGATGGGCAAGCCGGACGCAGAGGGCCACGGGCCGCCCGACGGCCTGCCCGACCTGCCACCCGAGTGGGGCCGCATCGTCGTCCCCGACGACGCCTCGACCCTGGCGAGTGAGGCCGCCGAGGTGCGCCGCGAGCTGCGCCGGGCGGCCGGCCACCACACCGGGCACCGCGCCCTCACCCTGCCGCTGCTGGTCCTGTTGGTGGCGGTGCTCACCACCCTGACCGGCCTGGTCGCCGTGACCTGGCCCCGCGCCGGCCGGGGCACCGACCGACCCACCCCGGCGCCCTCCACGCCACCCGTGGCGCTCGCCGGTCAGGCGCTGCCCGCGCTGGACCTGGTCGATGCCGGGCAGGCGCCGGTGCCGCTGCGCGGCCTGCTGCCCGCCATGATCATCCTGGTGGACGACTGCGGCTGCCCGGACGTCGTCACGGAGGCCGTGGCGGCGGCGCCCGCCGGCGTCACCGTCGTCACGGTGACCGAACAACGGGCTGTCGCCACCTCACCGCCGGTCAACGGCGTCCGGGCGCTGGCCGATCCCGCTGGCGGGCTGCGCTCGTTCCTGGGCTCCAGCGCCGCGAACGCGCTGCTTGTCGACCGCACCGGCGTGGTGACCCGGGTGCTGTCGGACCCGGGACCGGTCGAGGCGTACCAGGACGACCTGAGCGCCCTGGCCGGCTGAGCGGTCGTCCTACGACGGGGGCAGCGCGACGAGCTGCGCCTGGACGTCGATGGGCTTGTCACCGACGGCCGACAGGGACACCCGGAACGGCCCGTCGGTGGGCACCACCTCAGCGGAGGCGAGCGTGCCGTCGCAATCGATGCGCGGCGGGCCGGCGAGCTCGGCCCCGGTGCTCGTCACCGCCAGCGTGCCCGGCCGGGTGCACCGGTACTGCAGCAGATAGCGGGAGCCGTCGCCGGACGACTGACGCGTCAGCCCCTGGCCGGGGGTCAACTCCCGCTGCTCCCGCCAGATCGTGGCCCGGAACGAGAGCAGGTCACTCCCAGGAGAGAGCACGCCCTGATCGTCGCCGAGGTCGACGACCGTGCCCGTCTCCGGGTCGACCAGCGGGGGGCGGCCCTCCACCCGGACGGCCTCGCCCGTCTCGGGATCCACCCGCAGCGTCACCCGTCCCTCGGGCACGCCACGGGCCAGGACACGCTCCAGCTCGGTGCTGACGCTCGGCTCGGCGCTCGGTACGCCCACCGGCCCGGCCGCCGGGGTTGGCGCGGCGGCACGCCACCACCAACCGCCGACCGCCAGCGCGGCCAGGGTCACCCCGGCCAGCACCGCCGACCGCAGCCGGTCGTCCGCCGCATCCATGTGGTGAGCGTACCGGTCGGGTCGAGAGGCGCTCAGTCCTGTCGATCGAGCAGGGCGGCGTACAGGGTGAGGCCCGGACCGAACGCCAGCATGACGACCCGTCGGGGCGCCTGCGTCGAACGACTCAACCGGTCCAGGATCAACAGGACGGTCGGCGACGAGCAGTTGCCGTGCTCGTCGAGCGTCGCCCGGGACGCGGCCAACGCCTCCGGCGGCAGGGCCAACTCCCGCTCGACCACGTTGAGAATGCGCGGCCCACCCGGATGCACCGCCCAGCCGTCCACGTCGGAGCTGACGCCGCCGTGCCGGGCCAACAGGTCGTCCACCAACCCGCGAACGTGCCGGGAGAGGACCTGCGGCACCTTCGGCGACAGCCCCATCCGGAACCCCGCGTCGGTGACGTCCCAGGTCATGTGGTCGGCGGTCGAGGTGTCGGTGACCGACGTGACCTCGCGCAACGCGTACCCCCGGCCGTCGGGCACCACCACGGCGGCGACCGCGGCGTCCGAGAAGAGCGCGTGCGACACGATCTGCTGGGTGTCCACCCGGGCGGTGGACGGCTGGATGTGCAGGCTGGTCAGCTCCGCGCAGAGCAGCAGCGCCGGCCGGCCCCGGGCGGTCACGAAGTCACTCGCCGCCCCCAACCCCGGAAGCGCCGCGTAGCAGCCCATGTGGCCGACGAACATCCGCTGCGTGTCCGGTGCCATGCCCAGGTCGCGGGCGAGCAGGATGTCCAGCCCCGGGGTGGCGTACCCGGTGCAGGAGCAGACGATGAACAGCCCGATGTCGCTGGCGTCCAGACCGGCCGCCGTCAGCGCACGCCCCACCGCCTCCTTGCCGAGCGGCAGCGCCTCCACCTGGTAGCGACGCATCCGGCGCTCGGTCGGCCAGTCCGAGACGTCCTCGATCAGCGGGTTGACCGCGGCCTGGCGGCGGGTCACCCCCGAGTTCGCGAAGATCCGCTGAGCCAACGACCGGGTGGTGCCGGAGAAGTGCCGGGAGAAGAAGCCCTCCCACAACTCGTCCTGCGAAGCGGACGGCGGCTGCGCTGTCCCGAGCCCCGCGATCACTGGTACGGACACGATCCCCACCTCTCGTCAGACGCTGTCCTCCCCCTGGCCGTCCCACCAGCCACCTCGGCCGGCCCCTCCCCCGTACGTGTGCCGCCGCGCGGGCTCACCAACGCGGTGCCGATCCGTCGCGGTCCGGGTCCCCGCCCAGAGCGGCGATCCCCAGCCAGTCGGCGCAGACGTCCGAGGTGGCCGGGTGCAGTGAGCCGCAGCGGGCGTCCCGGTAGAGCCGCTCCAACGGATGACCACGCCGGGCACGGCCGCCGCCACCGCGCTGATCTGCGGGTACGGACTCCTCGCCGCACGT
>NZ_JBFAPG010000398.1:0-5878 GCF_040675595.1 Micromonospora sp. NPDC049580 | reverse complement strand
GCCGGGCGTTAACCCGTGGCACACCGGCCGTGGCTGGCGTTTCGGACCGGTCAGGTCCAGGCGAGCAACGCCGCCTCGGGGTCGGCGAGGAAGTCGCCGATGTCGCGCAGGAACTTCGAGCCCAGCTCACCGTCGATGATCCGGTGGTCGAAACTCAGACCAAGCGTGGTGACCTGCCGCGCCTTGACCTTGCCCTTGTGCACCCACGGCATCTCCCGCACCGCGCCGAAGGCGAGGATCGCCGACTCGCCCGGCGGCAGGATCGGCGTGCCGGTGTCCACCCCGAACACCCCGACGTTGGTGATGGTCAGGGTGCCGCCGGACATGTCCGCGGGCGAGGTGCGGCCGGACTTCGCCGTCTGCACCAGGCCGTTCAGCGCGTCGGCCAACTCCCGCAGCGAGAGCCGGCCGGCGTCCTTCACGTTCGGCACGATCAGGCCGCGCTCGGTGGCCGCCGCGATGCCGAGGTTGACGTACTCCTTGACCACGATCTCGTCGCCGGCCCAGGTCGAGTTGACCATCGGGTGCCGCTTGACCGCCAGCAGCACGGCCTTCGCCACCAGCAGCAGCGGCGAGACCCGGACGTCGCGCCACTCCCGCCGGCCCCGCAGGCGCTCCAGCGCCTTCATCGCCCGGGTCACGTCGACGGTCAGGAACTCCGTCACGTGCGGAGCGGTGAACGCCGAGCGGGACATGTTCTCGGCGGTGAGCTTGCGGACGCCCTTGACCGGGATGCGCTGCTCACGGTCGGCGCCGAAGCTCGCGGCGCTCGTCGCGGCCCGGGTGACCGCGACCGGCTCGGCCGCCGCCACGGAACCGCTCACCGCCTGCTGTACGTCCTCCCGGGTGATCGAGCCCAGCGGCCCCGACCCGGTCAGCGTGCTCAGGTCGACGCCGAGGTCCTTGGCGAGCTTGCGTACCGGCGGCTTGGCCAACACGAGCCCGCCCGGCACCGGACCGCCGTTCCCGTTGCGGACCGGCTCCGGCGTGACCGGCTGCGGTGCGACCGGTGCCGGCGCGACCGGCGCCTCGGCCTGCGCCGGTACGGCACCCTTGCGGGGCCGGCGCTTCGCGGCGGTGGTACGCGGGCCGTAGCCGACGAGCACCGCCGTCCGCCCGCCCGGAGCGGCACCGCCGATCAGGCCCGGCTCGATCATGCCCTCGGCCGGGGCCAGCTCCACGGCCGCCAGCGAGGCCGCCGACGGGGTGGGCAGGTCGCCGGTGGGCGTGGCCGTGGTCGACGCGGTGGTGTCCAGCGGGCCCGCGCCCGGGTCGGTGTCGATCGCGATGATCGGCGTACCGACCTCGACAGTGGTGCCCTCCGGGTGGTGGATCGCCTGCACCTGCCCGGCCCACTTCGCCGGGATCTCCACCGCCGCCTTGGCCGTCTCGACCTCGACGATCGGTTGGTTCAGCTCGATGGTGTCGCCGACCTTGACCAGCCAGGCCAGGATCTCGCCCTCGGTCAGCCCCTCGCCCAGGTCGGGCAGGTTGAACGTCTTGATCCGGGACATGCCGCTCACCAGCCGAAGGTGCGGTCGACGGCGTCGAGCACCCGGTCGAGGTCGGGCAGGTACTCCTCCTCCACCCGGGCGGCCGGGTAGGGGGTGTCGAAGCCCGTGACCCGCAGCACCGGCGACTCCAGGGAGTAGAAGCACTCCTCGGTGATCCGGGCGGCCAGTTCGGCGCCGAGGCCGATGTTGGACGGCGCCTCGTGCACCACGACCGCGCGGCCGGTGCGCTTCACCGACTCGTAGGCGGCGGCGAGGTCCAGCGGGGACAGCGAGCGCAGGTCGATGACCTCCAGCTCCCGGCCGTCCTCGGCGGCGGCCGTCGCGGCCTCCAGGCAGGTCCGCACCATCGGCCCGTACGCCAGCAGGGTCACGTCGGTGCCGGGCCGCACCACCCGCGCCGAGTGCAGGGGGTACGCGCCGGACAGCGGCGCGTCCAGGTCGACCTGGCCCTTCTCCCAGTACCGCCGCTTGGGCTCCAGGAAGACGATCGGGTCGTCCGAGGCGATGGCCTGCTGGATCATCACGTAGGCGTCCTGCGGGTTGGCGCAGGTCACCACCTTCAGGCCGGCGGTGTGGGCGAAGTACGCCTCCGGCGATTCGGAGTGGTGCTCGACCGCGCCGATGCCACCGCCGTACGGGATCCGGATGACCATGGGGATGCTGAGTCGGCCGCCCGAGCGGTAGTGCATCTTCGCCACCTGCGACACGATCTGGTCGTACGCGGGGTAGACGAAGCCGTCGAACTGGATCTCGCAGACCGGCCGGTAGCCACGGATGGCCAGGCCGACGGCGGTGCCGATGATGCCGGACTCGGCCAGCGGGGTGTCGATCACCCGCTGGTCGCCGAAGTCTTTCTGGAGCCCGTCGGTGATCCGGAAGACGCCGCCGAGCTTGCCGACGTCCTCGCCCATGATGATGACCTTGGGGTCGGTCTCCAGGGCGCGGCGCAGGCCGGTGTTGAGGGCCTTGCCGAGGGTGAGCGTCTCCGTGGCCATCAGTGGGCGCTCCCCTCGAACGACTCCATGTAGCGGTTGAACTGCGCACGCTGCTCGTCGAGCAGCGGCGACCCGTTGGGGTAGACGTGGTCGAACATCGTCACCGGCTCCGGGTCGGGCATGGTGAGCACCCGCTCGCGCAGGTGCACCGCCTCGCGGCGGGCCTGCTCGTCGACCTCGGCGAAGAAGGCCGCGTCGGCGATCTGCTGCTTCTCCAGGAAGGCCTTGACCCGGATGATCGGGTCCTTGGCCTGCCACGACTCCACCTCGCTGGCGATCCGGTAACGGGTCGGATCGTCGGAGGTGGTGTGCGCGCCCATCCGGTAGGTGTACGCCTCGATCAGGCTCGGGCCCTGCCCGTGCCGGGCGTTGTCCAGCGCCGTGCGGGTGACCGCGTACGACGCCAGCACGTCGTTGCCGTCCACCCGTACGCCGGGGAAACCGAAGCCGGCGGCCCGCTGGTAGAGCGGGACGCGGGTCTGCCGCTCCAGCGGCTCGGAGATCGCGTACTGGTTGTTCTGGCAGAAGAAGACCAGCGGCGCGTTGAACACGCTGGCCCAGACGAACGCCTCGTTCACGTCGCCCTGGCTGGTCGCCCCGTCGCCGAAGTAGGCGATCGCGGCCTCGCCGTCATCGGTGCCGACCTTGCCGTCCATGGTGATGCCCATGGCGTACCCGGTCGCGTGCAGGGTCTGCGCGCCGATGACGATCGTGTACATGTTGAACTTGAACTCGTTCGGGTCCCAGCCGCCCTGGTCGACGCCGCGGAACAGACCGAGCGGCATGATCGGGTCGATGCCCCGGCAGTAGAGGACGCCGTGCTCCCGGTAGGTCGGGAAGGCCATGTCCTGCGTCCGCAGCGCGCGCCCGGAGCCGACCTGGGCGGCCTCCTGGCCGAGCAGGCTGGCCCAGAGGCCCAGCTCGCCCTGCCGCTGGAGCGCGGTCGCCTCGGCGTCCAGCTTGCGGACCAGCACCAGGTCGCGGTAGAGCCCGCGGTACTCCTCGTCGGTGAAGTCGACACGGTACTCGGTGCCGTCCGGCCCGGTGGCGCTGTCGATCCGCTCGCCTTCGGGGGTGAGCAGCTGCACCAGCTCGGGGTCGCCGGTCGCGCCCTTCTTGGAGCGGGGAGCTGCCCGCCTGCTGCGGGTGGTGCCCCCGGGGTCGCCCTTTGCCATCGGTCTCTCCCTGTCGTGTCTGCGTCGGCACCGGGGGATCACCCGGCCACGCAACTCGTGCGCCTGCCCGGCTGCTGCCGGACCGGTTCCTGGCGGCCGCGCCTAGCCCCGGTGGGGGTTGCCGCGCGGCGTGAGCCGGGTTCTGGCCGAACCCGGTTCGGGAGCGCCGGCGCCGGGCCGCGCCTGCCGCGAGGGTGCGCGGAGGTCACGGCTGCGTTGCCGTCGTGCTCCATATTCGCAGAGCAGGTGAGCGCGCCCACAGTACGCCCGCCTTGCATTCCGACCGCCTACGGTTTGATGTTCTTTGTCGCCATCGTGCCGCCCTGCGTCTACCAGGCAATCCGGTGATGATTCGTCACCGTTCGGTCAGTGCCGCGTGTCGACACGCGGTGGATGTTGGCTGACGGAGGGTGACTGGACGAGGCTGATTACCGCAGGAACGTGCCGATCGGGTGATTAGCCGGATTCCCACCGGTGAACGCCCCCGGCGTGCCTCCGACGGCGACGACAAGGGGTGTGCGGTGGACGAGTCAGGTGACGGTCCCGGCACACCCATGCTCGGACGCCACCGGTCGCCAGGCGGCTACCGCCGGGTGATCGGGTCACACCGGGCACCCGGCGCGGGCGGGCCCTCCCGGGGTTACCTGCTCACCGTCGCACTGTTGGCCGGCACCGCGTCGATGCCGATCCTCGCCGCGGTCAGCGCGGGCTCGGCCACCCCGGGCAGCAGCGCGCTACCGGACACCAGCACCCCGTTCATCCCGACCCCGTCGGTCGGGCCGGTGGTCATCCCGATGCCGGTGACCAGTCAGCCGCCGCCGCTCGCGTTGCCGGCACCGGGCACACCCAGCGCCGGCCCGACCGCGACCGCTGACTGGGTGCCCGCCGCTCCCTGGCGTCTCCCGGACGAGTCGTGGTCCGGCCCGACGGCCGACGACCGGCTGCCCGCCCGTCGGATGGTGCCCGCGCCACCGGCGCCGCGACCCACCCGGAGCGCCCCGCCGGCCGCGCCCCCGCCCCCGCACCCGACCAGCCCGTCGCCGTCGCCGGCGCCGACCGGGTCACCGGACCCGGACCCGACCGAAACGCCCCCGCCGAGCCCGACGCCGACCGACTCGGCGACACCCACCGCGACCGGTTCGTCGACCGCCACCGCCGTCCCCACCAGCACCCTCCCCGCACCCGCCAGCACATCCCCGCCGTCGGCCACGCCCGGCCCGTCGGCCACGCCCGGCCCGTCGGCCACGCCCGACCCGTCGGCCACCCCTGGCCCGTCGACCATGCCCGGCCCGCCGACCACCCGGCCCGAGCCGACCACCCCGCCGTCGCCGCACGCGCCGACCTCCCGGATGCCGTCGTCGGTCACCGCGCGACCACCGGTCACGCCGCCCACGTCGGCCGACCCGGCGACGCCAACCGGGCGTCCGTCGCCGGCCGGACCCACGCGTCCCACCCAGTCCCCGGCGGTACGGTGACGAGCAGGCGTCGCCGAGACGGCGGTGGTCGACGGTAGGCGCGTACCGGAGGGGGTGGCGTGGGCGGCGGTGTGGAACCCCGCCAGGTCGCCGCCCGGCCCGGTCCAGGGCTGCGGGTCGCCCGACTGGTCACCGAGCTGACCGCCCCGGCCGTGCTGGTGTCGCTGCTGATGGTCGCCGTGAGCTGGCACAGCACCCGGGGCAGTGCCCGCGGCCTGCTCTGGGGTCTGCTCGCGACGCTCTTCGTCACCGGCATCCCGTTCGCCTACATCGTCGGCGGGGTCCGCCGCGGTCGGCTCACCGACCACCACATCGGCCGTCGGGAGCAGCGCCGGGTGCCGCTGCTGGTCGGCCTCGGCTCGGTCGCCGCCGGGCTCGCCCTGCTCGTCGTCCTCGGCGCGCCCCGGCCGTTGCTGGCGCTGGCGGTGGCCGGGCTGGTCGGACTGGTGGTCGCCGTGTCGGTGAGCCACTGGTGGAAGATGTCGATCCACTCGGCGGTCTCCGCCGGCACCCTGGTCATCCTGGCGCTGACCTTCGGGCGCGGGTTCCTCGTCGCCGCGCCGCTGTTGGCCGTGGTCGGCTGGTCCCGCGTACGCCTGCGGGATCACACCGTCTCGCAGGTGCTCGCCGGCGGTGTGCTCGGCGCGCTGATCGCCGCGGTCGTCTTCGGTCTGCTGCGCTGAGCGACCGTCGCCGGGCGGGCGGCACCACGCCGCCCG
>NZ_JBFAPG010000397.1:0-5900 GCF_040675595.1 Micromonospora sp. NPDC049580 | reverse complement strand
CCGTGAAGCACGGCCCGCCCGACTGTGTTGTTCCCGGCTTACTTCGCGCCGGTGACCGTGAACGGTCGGGACACCGCCGTCGCCGACGTGGCGCCGGACAGCGTCACACTGGTCACGCCCGGCTGCGCCGAATCCGGAACGGTGACGGTCGCGCCGGAGACCACGCCGTCGCCGTTCGCGCGTACCGTGCCGACCGCACGACCGTCGCCGACGCTGACCGTGATCGCCTCGTTCGGCGCGAACCCGGAACCGTCGACCGTGATCGACATACCGCGCGGTCCGGACGTCGTGGGCAGCGACACCCGCGGCTGGTAGGCCGGGCCCGCCGGACGCGCGGTCACCTGGACGGTGGCCGTCGCCGGCGTACCCGAGGACGCGCCGGTGGCGCTGACGGCGTACCGGCCCGGGGTCGTGTCCCCCGACGTCGCGACGGAGGCGCGGACCGTGCCCGTCGCGGACGCCGAGACCGTCACGCTCCGCGTCGTGCCGGCGGCCAGAACCACCGTCACCCGCTCGCCGGCGGCGAACCCGCTGCCGTCGACCGTGACCGCGTCACCGGCGACGACCGGCTGAGCCCCGGACACCGCGAGCGTCGGCTGCGGCCCGGCACGCCGGACGGTAACGGTGAAGGTGGTGGTGCTGCTCGACAGCGTGTCCCACGCCGTGACGTGCACCGTGTAGGTGCCCTCCCGCGCGTAGGTGTGCTGGCCGCTCAGCGCGCCGGCCGCGCCGACCGTGACGTCGTCCGGAACCGTGCCGTCGCCCCACTGGACGCGGGCGCGGTAGCCGGTCGCGCCGGCGACACCGCCGGTCACCGACCCGAGGTTCGCCGCGAGGACCTGCCCGGCGTCGACGCTCTGGTCGGCGGGGGCGGTGGTCGCCAGCGCGGCGGCCGGCGTGCCGTCGTCGGCGACGGCGAACACGTGGATCCGGCCCGCCGAGCGGGGATCGCCGGTCTGCGTCGGCAGGGTCACCGAGACCAGCGTCTTACCCGCCGGGATCTGGTACGGCGTGGTGGCGAACAGGAACGGCTGCGCGCCGTCGCGGCTCGTGCCACTGAGCCGGTACGCGGATTTCGCGACCACGATGTTGCCGTACGACGGGGTGCCGTTGGCGTTGCCGCCCAGCGTCCAGTCACTGAACTGGATCGGGATGCTGGCGGTGCTGCCGTCGCTGAACGTCACCGTGCCGGCGGTGCTCTGGTTGCCCTGCGTGCCGGCGCCGATGAACGAGATGTTCCGGGCGTCGGACGGCAGGTGCAGAGCGATCGTCGCGCCGTTGCCGGTGGCGTTGTCCGGTTGCCCGGCCGGGATCTGCGGCAGGGTGAAGCCCAGCGCCGTGCCCGGCACCTGCTGCCGCTGACCCTGGGTCACGCCGGCCGCGGCCAGGGCGGCCCGCGAGTACGCCCACGACTTCGCGTCGCAGTCCGCCGCGAGGGTGCCCTCGTCGCCGACGCACACGGTGTCGAACGCCGCGGCGAGACCGTTCTGTGGCGCGTACGCGACGTCGACGCCGACCGTCACCGAGCCCTGGCTGGTGCCGTCGGTGACGGTGACGTTCGCCTGGTGGTAGCCGGGCGTGGCGTAGGTGTGTTCGCCGCTGACGCGGTAGACGGCCCGTGAACTCAGCGTCAGGGTGCCCTCGGTGGCCGGTGAGCCGTCACCCCAGTCGATCGTCGCCGAGTAGTCGTCGGCGGCGCCGCCGGTGACCGTGCCCAGCGCCACCGTCGCGGGTGCGCCGGAGAGCGCGTGCCCGCCGTCCGTGGCGGTCACCGTGATGTCGCCGCCGCCCAGGTCGAGGTCGCCGCCGGCGAGCAGCTCGATCTCGGCGAGGGTCGGCTGCGCGGCGCCGACGGTCTTCGTCACGACGAGGCGGAACTGGGAGTACCGCCCCGGCTTGTCGATCCGGAACGGCCGGGTCTGGTTGCGCCAGCGGAACACCTCGCCCGCGCGGGAGTCCAGGGTGCTCCAGGTGAGACCGTCGGTGGAGCCCTGCAGCCGCCAGTCCGCCGCGTCACCGGCGCCCGCGCCGGAGGTGAGCGTGTAGTACGTCGGCTTCTGGCGGCCGCCACGGGAGGCCCAGCTGATCTGCGGCGTGCCCGACGACGCGGTCAGCTGCGTGGTCGACGAGTCGTCGAACAGCTTCGACGCGTCCTGACCGCCGCTGGCGGTGGCGGTGCCCAGACCGGGTCCGGTGACGTCCTGCAACGGCTCCGGTGCCGCGTCACCCTTCGTCAACGACGGCGGCCCGTCGTCGCGGCCGGTGCCCCAGGACGACGGGTTCGGTCCCATCTGGAAGTCGATCGTGGCGCCCCGGGCGAGCGCGGACACGTCGACGGACACCTCGCGCTGCTTCTTGCCGTTGACCTTGACGCTCTGCACGTACACGTTGCGGGTGCTGTTGTTCGCGGCGTTGACCACGATGTCGCCGGTCGGGCGGTGGACGGTCATCCTGGTGAACTGCGGCGAGCCGATGGCCCAGTGGGTCGAGCCCGCCTGCAACGGGTAGATGCCCAGCGAGCTGAGGACGTACCAGGCCGACATCTCCCCGTTGTCCTCGTCGCCCAGGTAGCCCTGGCCGATCTCGCTTCCGACGTAGAGGCGCTGCATGATCTCGCGCACGATGGCCTGCGTCTTCGCGGGCGCGCCGGCGATGTCGTACAGGTACGGAATGTGGTGCGACGGCTGGTTGCTCATGCCGAGCTGACCCAGGCGCACCGCGCGAGCCTCGAGCATCTCGTGGATGATGCCGCCGTAGCCGCCGGGGCGGTCGGCGTTCTCCGGGGTGGTGAAGAAGGTGTCGAGCTTGTCGCGCAGGGCCTTCTGCCCGCCGTACAGGTTGATCAGGCCCTGCGGGTCCTGCTGTGCGGTGAACGCGAAGTTCCACCCGTTGGTCTCGGTGTAGACGCCACCCCAGTCCAGCGGGTCACCGGCGAGGAACGCGCCGGAGGCGTCGCGGCCCTGGAAGAGCTTCGTCTTCTCGTCGAAGAGGTGGACGTAGTTGCGGGCACGCTCCAGGAAGTACCGCGACTCCTCCTTGAGCTGGTCCCGCCGCGACTTCGGCGTGGCCGGGTCCTTCGCCAGGGCAGCGGCCATGTTGCCGATGCCGTAGTCGTTGATGTATCCCTCCAGCGCCCACGACACCGACTCCCCCGTGGAGGTCGGCGTGTAGCCGAGGAACAGCGAGGTCTCGATGCCCTTGCGTCCGACCGCGCCGCGCCCGGACGCGACGGTCGCGTCCTTGACGGCCGCGTCGTACGCCGCGAGCGGGTCGGGCAGCTTGACCCCGGTGAGGTACGCCTGAGCGAGAGCCACGTTCGCGCTGGTGCCGGTCATCAGGTCGGCGTAGCCGGGCGACGACCAGCGGGCGATCCAGCCGCCGTCACGGTAGTGCTGGACGAAACCGTCGGAGATCCTGGCGGCGACGTCCGGGTAGAGCAGCGAGTAGGCGGGCCATACGGTGCGGTAGGTGTCCCAGAAGCCGTTGTTGACGTAGATCTGGCCGTCGACGATCTTCGCGCCGGTCCGGGTGGCGGTCGACGTGCCGGTCGGCGCGGACACCGGGCTGGCGTACTGCCAGTGGGGTGCGGCGGCGGTGCCGGTGTTCTCCGACTGGGAGTTCGGGTACAGGTTCAGCCGGTACAGGTTCGAGTACATGGTGACCAGCTGGGTCTCGGTCGCGCCCCGCAGCTCGACCCGGCCGAGGCGGTCCTTCCACGCGGCGGTGGCGGCGTCGCGGATCGCATCGAAGCTCCGGCCGGTCACCTCCAGGTCGAGGTTGCGGCGGGCCTGGTCGACGGAGAGGAACGAGGTGGCGATCCGCATCGTCACCTGCCGCTCGGCGGAGACGTCGAAGGTGGCGGACGTCGCGGTGGACGTCGTCGGCGCGCGGTCGAAGGCGCCGGAGACGAACATGCGGCTGCGCCCGGCGGACAGGCCGCTTCCGTTGTCGACCCAGCCGGTGAAGGTGCCGTCGGCGCCGATGGTGAACGTGCCCTTGGCGAAGACGAGACTTCCGGTCGCCGGGCCGGGGCCGAAGGTGAACCGCATGATCCCGGCGTGGTCGGTGGGTGACATCTCCGCCACCAGACCGCTCTGCGTCGTGACCCGGTAGAGGTCCGGCTGTGCCGTCTCGTCGTCGTGCCGGAAGGCGAGCGCGCGGCTGGCGGGTGACCCGGTGAGGGGGCCGTCGCCGGCCACCGGCATCACCGACATCTGGTTGCGGTCGCCCATCCACGGGCTGGGCTCGTGGGAGATCGCGAGGCCCTGCAACGTGGGCAGGTTGGCCGCGTTGTTGGCGCGGTGGTACTCGTACTCCCAGGAGTCGGAGGTCGCGTCGGTCACCGGGGTGAAGAAGTTGAAGCCGTTCGGCACCGCGGTGATCGGCAGGTTGTTGCCGCGCGAGAACCCGCCCGTCGAGTTGGTCCCGCGCCGGGTGTCGACGTAGTTGGTCAGCCGGGAGCCGTCGATCGCCGCCGGCGAACCGGTCACCTCGACGTCGTCGAGCCAGCCCTGGAACCGGGTCTCCCCGGTCGCCTGCGGGTTGTCGTAGGCGAGCAGGACGCGGTCGATCGTCTTGCCCCGGGCGACGGCGCCGATGTCGGCGCGCACCGCGTTCCACTGGTCGGCGTAGAGCACCTTCGACGCGCCCTGGCCGGCCGGCGTCAGCGCGTAACCGTGCTGGTCCACCGCCGACCGTCCGCTGAGGTAGCTGCCGTCGGTGAAGTGCAGGTCGACGGCCGCGTAGGTGGACGGGTACCGGGCGTCCTGGCCGGTGAACTCGGGGAAGATCCGGTAGGACAGGCGGGTGTTCGGCCCGACCGGGATGTCGACGTCGAAGAGCCTGTTCGTCGCGTACGAGCGGCCGTCGGCCTCCGCTCCGCCGGAGTAGCGCAGCGCGGCCAGCCCGGTGAAGCCGGCGCTCGGCTTCGTCGTGTAGCCGCCGACCGGCCCGGGGCCGACGCCGGTGACCATGGGCGTGGCGGGCGGGCGGACGTCCGAGCCGTCGCTGATGTCCCAGCCGGCGAGCTGGGTCAGGGAGTTACCGGAGTTCGCGGAGATGGACAGCCGGTACCAGCCGTACGCGGTCGTGTTGGAGACGCGGTACGTGTTGGTGGCGAACCGCTTGGCGAAGCGCTGCTGCGTCTGCCGGTCCAGGTCCGTCCAGGTGTTGCCGTCGGTGGAGCCCTGGAGGGTGAAGTCGCGGGGGTCGCGGGTCGGTTCGTCGTCGGCAGAGGTCAGCGCGTACCGCGCCACGACCGCCGGCTTCGCCAGCCGGTACGTCACCCAGCCGGTCGGTTCGAACGCCAGCCACTTGGTCGACGGGTTGCCGTCGGCGAGGTTCGCCGCGATCTCGTTCGGCGGGTTCTGGGCGCTCGCGGTCACGGCATCGACCTGGCCGAGCAGGCTGCCGGGCAGGTTCGCGCTGCTCGATCCGCTCAGGTTGCCCTGCACGGGCCGGCCCGAGCTGTCGACCTCGACGGTGCTGGTGGCGGGTTGCGGGTCGGCCGACTCGAACGAGGAGCTGAAGGAGCCCGGTGGGGCGGCACTGGGCGCGGCGTTGGCCAGGGGCGCGGCGACGACCAGCCCCAGCGGCAGCAGGGCGGCGGTGGTCGCGGCTGCCATCCGGAGGGACACGGTGCGCGCACGAGGGAGATACGGCATGGGGGCGGGGCCTTTCGACTCGATCCGGTCGAGTACGTCGTACGTCTGGGCGGGAGGGGACGGTGGCTGCTGCTGTCGATCGTGGACGGACGGGTCGGACCTGACATCGTTGTCATCGGACGTGCGTGACAAGCGAGGGCAGAACCGTGGATGTTGGGCAGATGCTTCCGCGCAACCACGGCCCTGTCAATGGGTTGACCGGAAGGAAACACGCCGGCCCTGGGCGTTCGGGGTGGA
>NZ_JBFAPG010000396.1:0-5908 GCF_040675595.1 Micromonospora sp. NPDC049580 | reverse complement strand
CGCCGGTGGCGGTCCCGACCCGACCATGGTCGGCGGCGCGGCGCTGAGCGAGGCGCCGACGATGATGCACCGCCCGGTGGTCGACGACGTCCCGCCGGACCCGTACGGAGCGCCAGCGCAGCCCTACGGCGCGGCGGGCCAGCAGGGCTGGGGTGGCACCGGCTACGGCGACGAGCCCGCTCCGGGCGGCTACGGCGCCGGTGGCTACGGCAACGCGCCGTCCTCGGGCGGCGGCTACGGCACGGCGGCAACGCCGGAGGGCGGCTACGGCGCCGGCCCGGCGGGGGACCCCTACGGTGCCGCACCCGGCTCGGGCGCGGGCTACGGCGGCGCTGCCGCCCCGGGTGGCGGCTACGGCAGCCGTGACTACACCGCCCCGGCCGGTGGCGCGGGCTACCCGCCCGCTCCCGCCGGTGGGGCGGGCTACGGCGAGCGTTTCGACGAGCCGACCGGCCGCTACACCGGTGACAGCACCCAGTACCCGGCTCCGGCCGACCCGTACGCCACCGGCGTCTACCAGCCGGAGCAGGATCCGGGCTACGGCCAGCCCGATCCGACGGCCCCGTACGGCGGCGGTCGCGCGGCGGAGCCGGCTGGCGGCTACGGCCAGCAGACCAGCGCGTACGACCAGGGCGGTTACGGCCAGCAGCAGGGCGGCGGGTACGACCAGGGCGGCTACGGCCAGGAGGCCCCGCAGCAACGCGGCGCCTACGACGACCGGGGCTACGACCAGGCCGGCTACGGCCAACAGCAGGGTGGCCGGGCCCGGCCGGACGGGCCGCCGCCCACCGAGCGGGGCGGCCGACGCCTCGACTGGCTGGACGACTGACCAGCACCACGGCACCGCAGCACGGCAGAACGGCCGCCCGGATCTCCGGGCGGCCGTTCCGTTGCGGGCGCTGGTCGCCCGGTCCTCCAGCGTGATCAACTCGTCTTTTAGGAAGGCGGGCTGTCCGCGTTACCTCGACACACCGACTTCCCGGAAACCGAGTTGATCACGCCCGGCACCGGACGGGCGCGGGCGCGGCGGGACGCGGATGTGGGCGCGGCGCGAGCGGGCCGGCGACCCGCGACGGTCAGGCGGCGGAGAACACGCCCTGGCGGAGAACCGGTACGACGTCCGACACGCCCACCCGGACCGCGACGTCGACGTCGGCACCGAAGCCGCCCTCGGTCAACTCCCGACCGGACACGCTGCCGCGCACCGCGGCGGGCACGTCCGGAGTGCTGGCCAGCGCGGCGAGCGCCATGGCCGCCTCCACGGAGAGGCCACCCGGCACACCGGACAGGGCGTCCAGCACGCTCGCCGCGCCGAGCTGGTCCTCGACCGACGGTCGTAGCGACCCGTCCGGCCACCGCTCACCCGAGGCGACGACGCCGATGGGGGCGTCCGTCGTGCCGTACCCCTGGCGGCGCAGCCAACGCCCGACGGCGCGGGCGTTGCGCAGGCACGCCGCGACCACCGGCAGCCCGGTGGCGCTGGCGGCCGCGCTGATCGCGGAGCCGTTCGGTGAGGGCAGCACCAGGTCCGCCACGACGGGCGCGGCGCTCAACGCGGCGGGTGAGAGCGACCACGGATGGTCGGCTGTCACCCGGCGACGGCCCACCGCCGCGACCGCGCCGACCCGCACCGCGTACTCGGCGGCCTGCTCGCCCCACGGAAACGGGTGCACCCGCATGCCCCGGGCGACCGCCACCTCGACGGCGGTGGTGAACGAGAGGACGTCCACCACCACCAGCGCCGCGCAGACGCGGCCGAGTTCGGCCGCCCCGGTCAGGCCCCAGTCGAAGCGGGCACCCGACCCGGGCTGGCCGTAGACGGCCGCCGTCAACGCCTCAGCGCTCGTCAGGCGACGGCTCGGCGGCACCGGGGTCAGACTCGGACGATTCGCCCGGCTGCTCCGACCCGACCGGGTCGACAGCTCCGGTCTGCGGGGACGGACCGGCCGAGGCGATCGGCTCGGAGAGCACCTCCGACGCGTCCACCGGCTCGGCCGGGGCACCCGGCAGCGGCACGGCCTCGACCGCGCCCGCCACGCCGGCGGCCGGCGCGGGCACGTCGACGGCCGCAGCGCCGCCGAAGAGGCGCGGCAGGGTCTCGGTGTGCGCGGCGCGCAGCTCGTCCAGACCGATCCGGAACTGGCCGTGCACCTCCAGCGCACCGCCGGTCGGGTCGGTGACGCCGATCAGCTCGAACGGCACCCCCCGCTCGGCGCAGAGCGCCGCGAACGCCTTGTCGTGGCCACGCGGCACCGACACCAGCGCCCGCGTGGCGGACTCGCTGAACAGGTAGACGAACGGCATCGAACCGTCGGCGAACTGCTCGGGCACGGCGATCCGTGCGCCGACGCCACGCCGCAGGCAGGACTCGACCAGGCTCTGGGCGAGGCCACCGTCGGACAGGTCGTGCGCCGAACTGAGGTGACCCACCCGGGCCGCCTCGGCCAGCAGGTCGGCCAGCGCCTTCTCGCGAAGCAGGTCGACCTGCGGCGGGATGCCGCCGAGGTGCTCGTGCGTCACCCAGGCCCACTCCGAGCCGGACAGCTCCACATTCGTCTCGCCGAGCAGGTAGAGCTGGTCGTGGTCGCCGCCGGGACGCGGGACGAAGCCCATCGGCACCCGGTCGGCCACGTTGTCCAGCACACCCAGCACACCGACCACCGGGGTCGGGTGGATGGCCGCCGCGCCGGTCTGGTTGTAGAAGCTGACGTTGCCGCCGGTCACCGGGATGCCCAGCTCCAGGCAGCCGTCCGCCAGGCCGCGCACGGCCTCGGCGAACTGCCACATCACGCCCGGGTCCTCCGGGGAGCCGAAGTTGAGGCAGTTGGTGACGGCGATCGGCGTCGCGCCGGTCACCGCCACATTCCGGTACGCCTCGGCCAGGGCCAGCTTGGTGCCGTTGTACGGGTCGAGCCGGGCGTACCGGCCGTTGCCGTCGACCGACAGCGCCACGCCGAGCCCGGTCCGCTCGTCGATCCGGATCACGCCGCCGTCCTCCGGCTGCGCGAGCACTGTGTTGCCCAGCACGTAGCGGTCGTACTGCTCGGTGACCCAGGTCTTGTCGGCCAGGTTGGGCGACGCGATCATGCGCAGCACGGTCTCGCGCAGCGCCTCCGGGTCGGCCGGGCGGGGCAGCGTCTCGGCGCGGTCGGCCTGGAGCAGGATCAGGTCGGCCGGCTCTCGCATCGGCCGGGCGTAGACCGGGCCGTCGTCGACGAGCGAACCCGGCGGCACGTCGACGACCAGGTGATCCTGCCAGGTGATCAGCAGTCGGCCGGGCCTGCCGTCCGGCTCGGGCGCGGTCACCTCACCGATCGCAGTGGCGAGCACGCCCCACTTCTCGGCAGTCTTGAGCACGGCTTCGAGCTTGTCCGGCTCGACGACCAGCAGCATCCGCTCCTGCGACTCGCTGGCCAGGATCTCGTGCGGGTCCATCGAGGGCTCCCGCAGCGGCACCCGCTCCAGCCAGACCCGCATGCCGGTGCCGGCAGCGGCGGCGGTCTCGGTGAGCGCGCAGGTCAGGCCGGCGCCACCGAGGTCCTGGATGCCGACGACCAGCTGGCCGTCGTACAGCTCCAGGCACGCCTCGATCAGCAGCTTCTCGGTGAACGGGTCGCCGACCTGCACGGCCGGGCGACGGGCCTCGCTGCCCTCGTCGAAGGTGGCGCTGGCCAGCACCGACACGCCGCCGATGCCGTCCCGGCCGGTCTTGGCGCCCATCAGCACCACGACGTTGCCGGGGCCCGCGGCGGCCTTGTTCTGCAGCCGGTCGACCGGCAGTACGCCCAGGCAAAGCGCGTTGAGCAGCGGGTTGCCCTGGTAGGACGGGTCGAAGACCAGCTCGCCGCCGATGTTGGGCAGGCCGAGGCAGTTGCCGTAGCCACCCACGCCGGCGACCACGCCGGTGAGCACCCGAGCGGTGTCCGGGTGGTCCGCGGCACCGAAGCGCAGCGGATCCATGACCGCGATCGGGCGGGCACCCATGGCGAGGATGTCCCGGACGATGCCGCCGACGCCGGTCGCCGCGCCCTGGTACGGCTCGACGAAGCTCGGGTGGTTGTGCGACTCGACCTTGAAGGTCACCGCCAGCTCGTCGGAGACCTGCACCACGCCAGCGTTCTCGCCGATGCCGGCGAGCAGCCGGTCGCTGTGCGGGGCCTTCTCACCGAACTGGCGCAGGTGCACCTTGCTCGACTTGTAGGAGCAGTGCTCGCTCCACATGATCGAGTACATCGCCAGCTCGGACTGCGTGGGTCGACGGCCGAGGATGTGCCGGATCCGGTCGTACTCGTCGTCGCGCAGACCCAGCTCGGTGTACGGCTGCAACTCGCCCGGCGTGCCACCGGCGCGCGGCACGGTGTCCACGCCGTCGGTCCAGTCGGCGGTCGCCGGCTGGGACGGAGCGGCGGGCTGCGCCAGCGGCTCGGTCGGCTGCGCCGGGGCGGAGTACGCCTCCGGAGTGTCCCGTACCGGGTCCGGATGGGTGGTCATGACCTCTCCTCGCTGCGCTCGTGCCCGCCTGACCGATTCCTCGCGTTCACGCGGGCGCCCCCACCAGGTGCTTGAGGACCGAGGTGAAGAAGCCCAGGCCGTCCAGCGAGGGGCCGGTGAGCGCCTCCACCGCGTGCTCGGGGTGCGGCATGATGCCGACAACGTTGCCGGCGGAGTTCGTGATGGCCGCGATGTCGCGCAGCGACCCGTTGGGGTTGCCGCCGACGTAGCGCGCGACGACCCGCCCCTCGGCTTCGAGCTGGTCCAGCGTCGCGGTGTCGGCGACGTAGCAGCCCTCGCCGTTCTTCACCGGGATGAGGATCTCCTGGCCGGGCTGGAACGCGTTGGTCCACGCCGTGCCGGCCGACTCGACGCGCAGGACCTGGTCCCGGTTACGGAAGTGCAGGTGCTGGTTGCGGGTGAGCGCGCCGGGCAGCAGGTGCGCCTCGCAGAGGATCTGGAAGCCGTTGCAGATGCCGAGCACCGGCAGGCCACCCCGGGCGGCGTCCACGAGCGTCTCCATCACCGGGGCGAACCGGGCGATGGCGCCGCAGCGCAGGTAGTCACCGTAGGAGAAGCCGCCGGGCAGCACGACCGCGTCCACACCGTGCAGATCCTCATCGCCGTGCCAGAGCCGGACCGGCTCGGCGCCGGCGATCCGGACGGCGCGGGCCGCATCCCCGTCGTCGAGCGAGCCGGGGAAGGTGACCACACCGACCCGGGCGGTCACGAGCGGGCGTCCGCGGTCTCGTCGGTCTCGACCAGGCGGACGGTGAAGTCCTCGATGACCGGGTTGGCGAGCAGCTTGTCGGCGATTTCCCGGGCCCGGTCCAGGTCCGGTTCACCGGTGAAGTCGATCTCGATGCGCCGGCCGATCCGCACTGAGGCGACGTCGCTGACGCCGAGCCGGGGCAGCGCGTTTGCGACGGCCTGGCCCTGCGGATCGAGGATCTCGGGCTTGAGCATGACGTCGACGACGACGCGAGGCACTGGGCACTCCTGACTGTGTACGCAGTTGGGTGCCGACCCACAACGGGCGAGCGCAGCCAGCGTACCTGGCAGATACCGTCGCGGACGCACCGGCCGGGCGCAGTTCAGGCAGTGATCCACATAACCGGCGGCGGGTGCGGCCGGCGGGGCGGGACAGGCGGCCCCAGCAGGGCATATACGGCGCGCTGGGTAGCCGAATCGTTACATTGGTTGATCTCGATAAGCTTCTTGAAAACGATGCTCGTCGGCCCTACAGTACATCGACATCACTCGATGCCAGCGGCGGCGGGGATCTCCCGCTGTCGCCACCGGGCACCCGGCGACCCCGGGCCCCAGCCCCTCCAAGGAGTCCACCGATGCGCGTTCGTCCCCTGCTCGCCCTGATCAGCACCGCGCTGGTCGGCGCCCTCGCCGCCGCGTCCGGCGC
>NZ_JBFAPG010000395.1:0-5923 GCF_040675595.1 Micromonospora sp. NPDC049580 | reverse complement strand
TGCGCGCGGGGCCCGGGTCCACGGTTCGGCGCGGCCAGGCCGGCCCGTCGACGACGGCGGCTTACACCGAATCTGCGCGCCGTGTTCGCGGTACGCCCACAATCCGGTGTTTGGATGGGCCGATGAGCCAGCTCACGAGCGCGACGCCCACCGCCGCCGACCAGATCGCGTACCTGGACACGGCAGCGGCCACTTTAGTCGGGCGCGACTACAAGAGGCGTGCCCTCGACGCCCTCGACCTGCGGCCGGGGCACGCCGTGGTGGACATCGGCTGCGGCCCGGGGACCGATCTCGGGCGGCTGGCCGACGCGGTCCAGGCCGGCGGCCGGGTCGTCGGAGTCGACCGTGACGCGCGGATGCTCGCGGAGGCCGGCCGGCGGCTGGCCGACCGGGAGACGATCGAGCTGCGCGCGGTCGACGCGCACGCGCTTCCGCTGGACGACAGCAGCATGGACCGGGCCAGGATGGACCGCGTCCTCATGCACATCGAGGATCCCGCGACGGTGCTGACGGAGGGTCGTCGGGTGCTGCGCCCGGGCGGTGTGCTCGCGATGGCCGAGCCGGACTGGGACACCCTGGCGGTCGCGGACGAGGACGTGCGGACGAGCCGCGGCTTCGCCCGCTTCGTCGCGGGGCGGGTGCGGAACCCGACGATCGGGCGGGAGCTGGTCCGGCTGTCGGTGCAGGTGGGCCTGCGGGTGAGATCGGTCGAGGCGGTCGCCGTCGTCTTCCGGGACTTCGACACCGCGGACCGGATTCTGGGGCTGCGGCGCAATTCGGCCCGCGCCGTGGCGGCCGGCGAGCTCACCGACGCGGACGTTCAGCCGTGGCTGCGGCGTCTCACCGACGGTCCCCTGCTGGCGGGTTTCACCCTGTACCTGGTCACGGCCGAAGCCTGACGCCGCGCGGCGGGCCGGTCCCGACTCGGCGTCGCCCCCGTCGTCGGGCACGACGCACCCGGGGCGATTCTGCACCGAACCTTCCCGAACGTCCCGTCGCTGCGGGCAGGCTTGGTTGGCCGACGCGCACCGAGGGCCGCCGGCCCGACCGGCGACCCGACAGCGCCTCGCGGCCGAGAGGAGCGCCCGTGACCGACCAACCGGAGGACTTCGACCTGCTCGTCGTGGGCGGCGGCAAGGCCGGCAAGACGCTGAGCATGGACGTTGCCCGGTCCGGCCGTCGGGTGGCGATGGTGGAGCGCGGCATGATCGGCGGTAGCTGCATCAACGTCGCGTGCATCCCCACGAAGGCGCTGGTGACGAGCGCGCGGGCGGCCCGCCAGCTGCGCCACGCCGCCACGCTCGGCGTCGTGGTCGAGGGCGGCCGGGTCGACGTGGACCTGCTGCGGGCGCACAAGCAGGACGTCGTCGATCAGATGGTCGCCGCCAACCGGCAGCAGTTCCTCGACTCGGGTCTGCACCTGGTGATCGGTCAGGCCCGGCTCGTGGCCACGCGGACCGTGCGGGTGTCACTGGCCGACGGCGGCGAACGACTGCTGCGCGGCGACGACGTGGTCATCAACACGGGCACCCGGCCGTACCTGCCGTCCGTACCCGGGATGGCCGAGGCCGGGGTGCTGACCAGCGACGATCTGCTGCGCCTGAACCGGTTGCCGGCACGACTGGTGGTGCTCGGCGGCGGCACCGTCGGGGTGGAGTTCGCGCAGATGTTCGCGTCGTTCGGCAGCGCGGTGACGGTGATCGAGGGCGGTCCTCAGCTGCTGACCCGTGAGGACCCCGACATCGGCGACGCGATGATGCGGGTCTTCCTCGACGATTGCATCGACGTACGCGTCGGGGTGACGGTCGCCCGGGTCGACCGCGACGCCGACGGTACGGTCCGGATCACGCTCGACGACGGCAGCGTGGTGACCGGCGACGACGTGCTCGTGGCGGCCGGCCGGGCGCCGGTCACCGACGGGCTCGGGCTGGACGCGGCCGGTGTCCGACTCGACGACCGTGGCTTCGTGCTTGTCGACGAGTACCTGCGCACCAGCGCCGAGCGGACGTGGGCCGCCGGGGACGTCGCGGGCAGCCCACAGTTCACCCACGCCTCGCTCGACGACTATCGGATCATCCGGGCGAACCTGGCCGGTGAGCAGCGCAGTACGGCGGGCCGGCTCATCCCGTACACCGTCTTCACCACCCCGGAGCTGGCGCGGGTCGGTCTCGGCGAGAGCGACGCGCGCCGCGCCGGGTACGACGTCCAGGTGGCCCAGCTGCCCGTCGCCGCGATCCCCCGGGCCCGCACCCTGCGCCAGACGCAGGGCATGTGGAAGGCGGTGATCGACGCCCGCACCGACCAGATCCTGGGCGCGGCGCTGCTCGGCGCGGAAGCGGGCGAGGTGATCACCTCGGTGCAGTTGGCCATGCTCGCCGGCATGCCGTGGACCGCGCTGCGGGACGCGATCATCACGCATCCGACCATGGCCGAGGGCCTCAACCTGCTCTTCGCGTCGCTGAAGTCCCGCCCGGTGCGCTGACCCGGCGTCAGCGGTGGGCGGCGACCTCGGCGCGTACCCGCTCCTGGAAGGCACGCGCCTGGGCGCCCGTGGGCGGTGGCCCACCGTGCCGCGCGGCGATCGCCCGGCGGATCACCTCGGCCGGGTCGCCGGTGTCGACGAGACGCCGGCCGGCGGCCACCTTGGACAGCCACTCACCGTCGCGGTGGCGCACCAGCGAGCGGCAGGCGCCGAGCACCGCGTCCTCCGCGCCGGGCGCGGGCCGGTCGCCCGGTGGCGTCGGCAGGGCCAGCCACCAGGTCAGCGCCTCGATCAGCAGGCGGCTCAGGTCGGCCGGGGTGAGGTCGCCGAAGACCTCCGCCGCCGGCGGCCCGAGCAGCGCCACCCCGCTCTGGTGCAGGATGCTGCGGTCCAGCCCGTACCAGAAGCGGCCGTCGGCGCTCGGGCGGTCCGCCGGGTCGAGGGTGCGGCGGAACGGCATCGCGGGCCCGGTGTTCAGCTCGACCTCGAAGCCGGGCTCGGGGCTGCCGGCCGCGGCCACGGCCCGCTGGTACACGACCAGTTCCAGCCCGCGCGCCGGGCAGGGCAGCGCCTCGTGGCGCAGCCGTGCCACCAACGTCCGCTTGACGGCCTCGGTCAGCGCACCGGCGCAGACCAGCGCCACGTCCACGTCGCTCCGGCCGGCCTGGTACGCGCCGAGCCCCACCGAACCGGCCGCGTACGCGCCGACGAGATCGGCGCCGAGCACGTCCCGGGCGGTGTCCACGAGGTCGTCGAGGTAGCGCCGAAGAGCAGAGTCCACGCCCCATCCTCACCCGTGGACGCGGGCACGTCGGCACCGGGCCGGCGGCCCTAACCGGCGTAGAGCAGCAGCAGGCCGGCGACGGTGTACGCGACCATCAGCGCGAGCAGCGGGAGCTGACCGGCCACCGCCCGCGCCCGGGGAAACAGGTACAGGGCACGGTCGTGGGCGAGCAGCGTGCCGAGCAGGTGCCCGACGATGATGACGGTGATCTGGAGGTTGGCCACCCCGGACGGGGTGACCAGCCCGGTGTGCGGCTGCCAACCCGCCGTGCCGAACCAGTCCGCCCCGGTGTCGCGGGGGTCCGACAGCAGGGCGACGGTGCGCTGACCCTCCAGGATCAGCAGCGAGTAGTAGTGCGCCACCACGTAGCCCACCGCGATCGGCACGACCGAGTGCGCGAGTTCGCTCGGCACCCGCGGCGACTCCGCGCCACCCGCCGGAACCGCATCGTCGGCCGGCTCCGCGGCGCTTGGCGGTTTGGCACGGCCGACGCGGGCGGCGGCGCCGGTGGCGAGGAGGTACGCCACGGCGACGACGCCGATGACCACGATCAGTCCGGCGCTGCCGGTGACCGCCGGGGGCAGGCCGTTCTCCTGGGAGAAGCGCAGCCACGCCGGCGCGTTGGAGAGGCTGTCGAACATGGTCGAGCCGAGCAGCACGATCACCACGGCGACGAGCCCGGGACGGGGCCGCAGCCCGGCGATCCCGTCGAGCGGGTTGCGCCACACCAGCACGCCGTCGGCGGCCCTGCCGATCGGGGCGAGCTGGCCGACGAGCGCGCTGTAGACCTCGAACGGGTCGGCCCGGTCGAACCAGCCCGCGCCGAACAGCGTGGCGCCGCCCAGCATGACCACGGCGTACCCGGCCAGCCACGCGGTGATGACCGGCAGGGTGGCCCGGTCCGGCGCGACCAGCTCCAGCCAGACGAACCCGAACAGGGTGAGCGCGGCCGGCCAGAGGCCCAGGCCGGCAGGCAGCTCCCGGACGCCGCGCGCCGGCTCGCGCCGCGCCGCCAGGGCGACGAGCAGGTGCACGGTACGCAGCGGGTTGACCGCCCGCAAGACCGGACCGAACAGCAGCGAGACGGGTACCAGCCCGACCCAGAGGAGCACGTAGAGCGCGCCGGCCGTCGGATTGTCCGGGGTGTCCGGCCCGCCGAGCAGGCCCACGCAGAACCAGCCGGCGGCGAGCAGTCCCAGTCCGCGCAGCGCCCACCGGAACGCGGGGGCGTCGACGAGGCCGGCCAGCCGGTCGGGTACCGGTCGGCCACCGGCGGCGTCCCGGTCGAGGCGTGGCTCGCGCCAGAGCAGGCCCAGGGCGAGGAACGTGACGACCAGGGTCAGGGCGGCGGCGACGACGAGTTCGGGCAGTGTGATCGGCAGGTCCTGGCGGCCGCCGACGCCGTGCGCCAGCAGCGCGGGAGCGGCGGACATCCCGCTCAGCGGACGACGAGCTGGAACAGCACCAGCTCGTTCTCGTGCGTCTCCACCTCGAACAGCCCGGTCTTCTCGGCCCGGAACTCCACCGAGCCGGGCGTGCCGGCTGGCAGTCGGGCGCCCAGGTCGTAGCCGTGCACGTGCAGTTCGTCGTCCGCGTCCGAGGTGACCGTGATCCGGACGAGTTGGCCCTTGGCCACGGTCACCCGGCCGGTGGGCGGGCTGATCCGTCGTTTGGCGATGGTCACGGTGATCTCCCGGTCGACCGCGGGCGTGCTGGCGGTGGCGGCGGGAGTGGGACTGTCCGCCGAGGCCGGCGCGGAGGCGGTCGGTGCGGCGGCCGACGTGGCCGGCGTCGAGGGGGCGGCCCCGGACGGGTCGTCGTCCTGCCCGCAGCCGGCGGTGAGCAGGGCGCTGAGCAGACCGGTGACGAGGAGGGTGGTGGGGACGGCGGCGCGGCGGGCACCGGGGGCGCGGACGAGCACGGGCGGACTCCGAACGACGCGGGGGGCGGGGTGTCGAGCTGATCGTCGGAGGGTGAACTCTACGTCTTGTTCGGCGGTGGGGAAATGACCATGATGAACGAATGCGATCGAGGCTGGTCACTGTCTGTCACGTTGTGTGCCGTACCGTCGCCGTGCTGGCGGCGCTGCTGGTGGTGTCGCTGGCGCTGCCCGCCGCCCCGGCGTCGGCGCACGGGCAGTTGGCGACCTCCACGCCGCTGACCGGCACCGTCGTCCGCAAGCCCCTGGCCCAGGTCGGGTTGTACTTCACCGAGAAGCCGGCCGCCAACGCGCACTTCACCCTCACCGGCCCGAACGGGTCACGGGTGGACAGCGGCTGGTCGTACGGCGAGCCGAAGCGGCTGGACAAGCCGGTCCAGGAGTACTTCATGGTCAACGGCGTCTTCGAGCCGCGGCTGTACCACACCGGCTTTCCCGCCATGGTGACCGTCGCCCACTGGCCGGCGAAGGGCCGCTACACCGCCAGCTACCTCACGGTCGCCTCGGACGGCGAAGCGGTGCGGGGCACCGTCACCTTCGACTACCAGGGCCCGAGCACGGCCGCCCCGGCCGGCTGGACGGCACCGACGAACGGCCCCGAGCCCGCCCTCCTCGCCCAGGCCGAGGGCACCCCGTCGGCCTCCGCCGTGCCGGCGGCGACACTCCCTCCGGACGCCGGTGGCGCGGCCGCGGGGGTGGCGTCCGGAGGGAGTGTCGC
>NZ_JBFAPG010000394.1:0-5952 GCF_040675595.1 Micromonospora sp. NPDC049580 | reverse complement strand
GGTCACCGCGAGCGGCGACAAGCTGCTCGGCGGCCCCCAGGCCGGACTGTTGCTCGGCGACGCCGCGCTTGTCGAACGGCTACGCCGCCACCCGCTGGCCCGGGCGCTGCGCGTGGACAAGCTGACCCTGGCCGCGCTGGCCGCCACCCTGCACCGCCCGGACACGCCGACGCGGACCGCGCTGCACGCCGACCCGGCCGCTCTGCGCAGCCGGGTGGAGCTGCTGCGTGACCGGCTCGGCGCGGAGGGACGCAAGGCGGAGGTCGTCCCGGCGGTCGCCGTGGTCGGCGGCGGCGGCGCCCCCGGCGTCGAGCTGGACTCGTGGGCGCTGAGCCTGCCCGAGCGGTACGCCGTGCCGCTGCGCGCCGGTGACCAGCCGGTGCTCGGCCGGGTGGTGCGGGGCCGGCTCCTGCTCGACCTGCGCTGTGTTCCCGTCGACGCCGACGAGGCGGTCCTGGCGGCCGTGCTGCGCGTCGGAGGGGACGACTGATCATGTTCGTCGTCGCCACCGCCGGGCACGTCGACCACGGCAAGTCGACCCTGGTCCGGGCGTTGACCGGGATGGAACCCGACCGATGGGCCGAGGAACGCCGCCGGGGCATGACCATCGACCTGGGTTTCGCCTGGACGACGCTGCCGTCCGGCGCCACCATCGCCTTCGTCGACGTGCCCGGGCACGAGCGGTTCGTGCCGAACATGCTCGCGGGGGTCGGGCCGGTGCCGGCCGCGTTGCTCGTGGTCGCCGCCGACGAGGGGTGGATGCCGCAGTCCGCCGAGCACCTGGCCGCGCTCGACGCGCTCGGCGTCGGGTACGGCCTGCTGGTGGTGACCCGCGCGGACCTGGCCGACCCCGCGCCGGCGGCGGAGCGAGCCCGCGCCGAGATCGCGGCGAGCAGCCTCGGCGCGGTGGAGACGGTGGCGGTCAGCGGGCTGACCGGCGCCGGCCTGCCGGAGCTGCGGGCCGCGCTGGAGCGGCTCACCGCCCGGCTGCCCGCCCCCACAGTGGACGCTCCGGTGCGTCTCTGGGTGGACCGCAGCTTCACCGTGCGGGGCAGTGGCACCGTCGTCACCGGCACGCTGGGCGCCGGCCGGTTGCGCGTCGGCGACGAGTTGGAGCTGGCCGGGGCCGACGAACTGGTTCGGGTTCGGGGCCTGCACTCCCTCGGCGAGGCCCGTCCGGAGGCGGCGGCCGTGGCCCGGGTGGCGGTCAACCTGCGCGGTACGCCCCGTGACCGGCTGGGCCGCGGCGACGCGCTGCTCACCCCGGGCCGGTTCCATCACACCGACGTCATCGACGTACGGCTCACCGGCGACCCGGCCGCCGACCTGCCCGCCACCCTCACCCTGCACGTGGGGTCGGCGGCGGTGCCGGTGCGGGTCCGGCCGCTCGGCGCGGACACCGTCCGGCTGCGGCTGGCCCGCCCGTTGCCGCTGCTGGTCGGCGACCGGGCGCTGCTGCGTGATCCCGGCCGACACCACGTGGCCGGCGGTGTACGGGTCCTCGACGTGGCGCCGCCACCGTTGTCGCGGCGGGGCGCGGCCGCCGCCCGCGCGACGGTCCTCGCCGACCTCGACGGTCGACCCGACCTGGCCGGTGAGCTGCGCCGCCGTCGGCTGGTGCGGGTCGGCGCGCTGCGCCGGATGGGTGTGCCGGTGCAGGCCACGCCGGTGGCCGGTGACTGGCTGGCCGACCCCGCGCACTGGCAGCGGCTCGGCGAGCAACTCACCGAGGAGGTCGGCCGGTACGCCCGGGAGCACCCGTTGGAGCCGGGCATGCCGGTGGACGCGCTGCGTCAACGCCTCGCCCTGCCCGACCGGGCGCTGGTCGAGGCGCTGATCCGCCCGCCGCTGCGGGTCCACGGTGGGCGGATCGGCACGGCCGCCGTCGACACCCTGCCGGAGCCGGTGGCCCGAGCCGTGCAGCGGGTCCGCGCCGAGTACGCCGACCGGCCGTTTCGCGCCCCCGAAGCGGACCGCCTCGTCGACCTGGGCCTGGGCCCCCGGGAGATCGGTGCGGCGGTACGCGCGGGCGCGCTGCTGCGGCTGGCCGACACGGTGGTGCTGCTGCCCGACGCCCTCGACGCGGCGGTCACCGTGCTGGCGGGGCTGCCGCAGCCGTTCACCCTGTCGGCGGCCCGGCAGGCGTTGGACACCACCCGCCGGGTGGCGGTGCCGCTGCTGGAGCTGCTGGACCGCCGCGGCGCCACCCGCCGCCTGCCCGACGACGCCCGGGTCGTCGTCACCTGAGCGCGCCACCGCGATGATCCGGGGCGGACAGGGTTGCGGCGGGCTGCCAGGGTGAACAGATGGCCGAGCTGTCCCCGTCCCTGTCCCCGTCGCGGCCCTTCGCTGACCGGTGGCGTGGTGTCGTCTCGGTCGCGCTGCGCTGGGGGTTGCCGCTGCTGTGGGTGCTGTGGGCTTCGCTGGCATGGTGGGTGGCGCCGCGCGAGGCGACGGCGGGCCAGCTCGACCGGGATCTGGCGGCGGGCCGGGTGGTGAGCTTCCAACGGGCGTCGGGCTGGGCCGACGACGACGCGTACTGGGGCAGCCGGCCGCAGCCGCGGTACGACCCGCAGGGCGCGATGATCGCCTGGAGCGTGCCGAGTGGCCGGGTCCGGTACGCCTTCGTCGAGCCGCCCGACGCGCAGGCGGAGCCCGCCGGGCCGCAGTCGACGGAGCGGCCCGCCGGGTTGGACGCGAGACTGGCCGCGTCGGCGGACCTGTGGCAGAGCGCCGGCGCTGCCGCGCACCGGATCGCCGACGCCGCCGGGCTGCTCGCCGGCGCGGTGACCCTGCTGTGGCTGGTCCGGCTGGTCGGCGGCGCCCCGCCGCTGGTCGGCACCCGGTGGTTCTGGTACTGGATCGGGCTTCTGCCGTTCGGGGTGGGCGTGCTGGCCTGGTCGTACCGGGAGATGTGGCGGCCGCCGCCGGTGCCGCCGCCCGTTCGCGCCTCGGGGTGGCGCGGCGTCGGTTGGCTGCTGCTCGCCGGGATCGGCATCGTCCTGCTGGTGTCCGCCGCGCGTGCCGTGCTCGGCGTCGCGGTGGTGCCGGGCTAACCGGCCCCTCGACCGTCGGCGGTCACCTACGGTGACGCCATGGACCCTTCGGCGGTCTGGCGGGACCGGCAGCACCAATGGCGGATCGAGGCGTACCGCGCGCCGGATCTGCGGTTCGCCATCTACGCGACCAACGGCCCCACCGAGTCGGTGCCGCTCTGGCTGTTCGGCATGTCGGCGCTGGCCCGGTGGCTGATGACCCACTCCATCTCGCTGGACGACCTGGAGGTCGACTGAGCGCCCCGCCGGCCGGAAACGGGGCCCGGAGCCGGGCGCGCTGCGGTTAGGTGACCTCAGGCGGTCAACGGGGGTGGGCGGTGGGCGGTCAGCTGGGGCAGTTGGCGCTGGTGGCCGTGCTGGTGCTGGTCAACGCCGCGCTCTCCGGCAGCGAGATGGCGCTGGTGACGCTGCGGGAGGGGCAGCTGCGCCGGTTGGGTCGGCGGACCCGCGCCGGTGACCGGCTGGTCCGGCTCTCGCGGGACCCGAACCGCTATCTGGCCACCATTCAGCTCGGCATCACCCTGGCCGGGTTCCTCGCCTCGGCTGCCGCGGCGGTGTCGCTCGCCCAGCCGCTGGTCGGCCCGTTGGGCTTCCTCGGCGCGGCGGCCCGCCCGGCCTCGGTGCTGCTGGTGACCGTGGCGCTGACCTTCGTCACGTTGGTGCTGGGCGAGTTGGCGCCCAAGCGGCTGGCCATGCAGCGGGCCGAGCGGTGGGCGTTGCTCAGCGCCGGGCCGCTGGACCTGCTCGCCCGGGTGTCCCGCCCGGCGGTGTGGCTGCTCAGTCGGGCCACCGACATGGTGGTCCGGCTGGCCGGCGGGGACCCCCGGGCCAGTCGGGAGGAGATGACCGAGGAGGAGTTGCGGGAGATGCTGGTCAGTCAGCGTGGCCTGTCGGCGCAGCAGCGGGAGATCCTGACCGGCGCGTTCGACATCGCCGGTCGGACACTGCGGGAGATCCTGGTGGCCCGCCGGGAGGTGACCACGCTGCCGACCGACGTGGCCGCCGACGAGGGGGTACGCCTGCTGGCCGCCGCAGGCCGCTCCCGCGCCCCGGTGACCGGCCCCGGCGGTCTGGACGAGGTGGTCGGCGTGGTGCACATCCGCGATCTGGTGCGGGCCGGCACCGGGACGGTGGGGGAGCGGGTCCGGTCACCGTTGCTGCTGCCGGTCACCCTGCCGGTGGCCGACGCGTTGCGCCGGTTGCGCCAGGAACACCAGCAACTGGCCCTCGTCGTCGACGAGCACGGCGGCATCGACGGCATCGTCACGCTGGAGGACCTGCTGGCCGAGGTCGTCGGCGAGTTGTACGACGAGACCGACCGCGACGTGCGCGGCGTGGCCCGGGAGCCGGACGGGGCGCTGCTGGTGCCCGGTGACTTCCCCCTGCACGACCTGCCCGATCTGGGGGTGCGACTGAGCTTCCCGCTGTCGCGGGAGTACACGACGGTGGCCGGGCTGGTGCTGGCCCGGTTGGGTCACCTGCCGGGTGAGCCGGGCGAGACGGTGCGGTTGCCCGGGTTGACCATCGAGGTGGTGGAGGTCGCCGACCGGGCGGTGCGGCGGGTGCGGCTGCGTAGTTTCGTCGCCGAGCGCTGAGCGCGTCGCCCAGAAGAGGGACAACACGGGCGAAACACCCCCTAGCGGATGCTCCTCGCCTACCGTGCGGTACGTGAAGGACCGAGGGTTGCGTACGTTCGTCACCGTGCTCGCCGGTCTCGCGGTGATCTACTTCGGCAGCGCGGGCCGCAGCCCCGAGGAGGGCCGTGGCATCTCCGGCGGGGTCATCGTCCTGGCGCTGCTCGCCGCGCTCGGTGTGTGGCACCTGACCCGACCGCAGGGAGACAAGCCGGTCAAGTGAGCGCCTCAGCCGGCGGCGACACGGGTGACCTCGCCCGCGGACTCCTCGCCGAGCGCCACCCGGACCAGCGCCGAGGCGAGCCGGCCGAAGTCCGGTTCGGCGACCAGCCCCGCCAGCCGGTCCGGTGAGCCCGGCAGGCCCAGCCGCTTCGCGCCGGCGAGGGCCCGACGGTCGGCGTACGGGCGCAGGTCGGACCAGACCGTCTGGGCCTCGCGCAGGTAGATGTCCGCGCCGGTGGGCCCGATGCCGGGGAACTCGGTGAGCCGTCGGCGCAGCCCGGCCGGGTCGCCCTGGGCGTCCCGGTGCAGGCGCCGCAGGTCGCCGTGCCAGCGGTCCAGACACAGCCGCGCGCCGGTGCCGAGCATGGTGGCGGTGCGCTCGTCGTAGCGGCGGTAATGACCGCGGCCCAGCGCGTCGACCCGCTGCTGCCAGCTCGCCGCCTCCATCGCCTGCGGCGTGCGGTAGCCGGCCGCGAACAGCTCCCGCGCGGCGTCGACCGCCACGCACGCCCGGATCCGGGTGCTCAGCAGGGTGGCCAGCACCAGCAGCTGGTAGAGCGGACCGGGGCGGTCGGCGAGCCGGATACCGGCCTCCTCGGCGTACGTGTGGCTGCGCCGGTCCAGCAGGACCCGCACCACCGCTCGATCGTCACCCACACCGGGTGGGTACCCACCCTGGGCGCGGCTAGCCCTGCGGGCGCGGGGCGGGACCGGAATGCCGCCCGGCCGGACGGGTATGCCGCCGGTGGAGGCGGTCGATGCCGCCTGCCGTACCCGGAGGGAGACACTCGTGGTCAACCCGCAGCAGGAGGAGTTCCGGCGCAACGCCAAGGGAGCGACGAGTCAGGACAGCAAGGGGCCCCAGCCGACCGGGCATCCGCTCAACCGCGGCACGTCGCGCGGAGACGCCGGTCGGCCGGTGCCCAAGGGCCAGGTGTCGCCGTACGGCCCGGCGGGTGAGCCGGTCGCCGAGGACGACAGCGACGCCCGGGCCTAACGACCGTGACCGGACGGCCGCCGCCACCTGGAACAGGTTGCGG
>NZ_JBFAPG010000393.1:0-5975 GCF_040675595.1 Micromonospora sp. NPDC049580 | reverse complement strand
CCGCCGCCCCGAGCCCTGGCGGGTGGCGGCCGGTCGCCGCGGCCAGCTCCCGCAGTGAGCCGTGTTCGCCGGCCAGCACCGTCTCGTTGATGCGGCGGATCTGCTCGACCAGGTCGTCCAGCAGCGGGCCCAACCCGCCCGGGCCGACGAAGGTGAGCAGCCCTGCGGTGCCCAGGGGCGCGAACCCGGCCAGGCCGCCGCCGAGGTGCTCCGGGTCGTACCCGACCAGTCGTACCCCGCCCGGGTCGGCGCGGCCGACGGCCCGCAACAGCAGCGCGGACACGACCGCGTCGCAGCCGGCGCGGTCGTCCCCGGACAGGTGCACGTGCCCGGCGTCGAGGAGCGGCACCAGCGCGGGCACCGGGTCGACGTCGTCGATCCGGACCGTGCCGACCCGCAGCGCACCGGGCGGCTCGGCCCGGCGGGTGGGCGTGGGCGTCCAGCCCGGCCAGTCGGCGCCGGCGCAGCCGGGCGCCTCCCGGCGGGCGGCGTCGGCGGCGTGGCGGGCCAGCTCGGCGATCCCGGTGGCGTGCCGGGCGTCGATCTCGGCGAGGCGACGGTCCCGTTGGGCGCCCACCCGCTGCGGTACGGCGGCGGCCGCCCGCCGGACCCGGGTCAGCCGTTCGCGGCCCGCCGTCAGCTCGGCCTGGGCGGCCGACAACCGGGTACGCGTGGCACCCAGCGCCTCGGAGAGGGTGTCCCGGATGCGGGTGGCGAGCTGGCCACGCCGGTCAGCCATCGGAACCCCGGCGGGCCGGCGCGTCCCGCCACGGACTGCCGGTCCGCGGCGGCAGCCCGGCGCCCCGCTGCGGCACGACGCCGCCGGACGCCTGCCTACCGCTAACCGCGCCAGGACGTGGACCGACGCCGCCGGAGGGTGGCTCGGGGGACCGTGGATTCGCCTTCGCGGAGCGTTGCTCAGCGGGGCGCGGACCCGCGTCGCCGGGGCGCTGGTCACCGGTGGCCTGCGGCGTGCCGGTGGCGACGGGCAGGTCCCGGCCGAGGCGAGCGAGCAGCAGCGCGGTCGCCACGCCGGCGGTGACCGCGGAGTCGGCGGCGTGGGGCGGCTCTCCCGACGCGCGGGGTGGCGGCATCCGGCACACCCGGGTCAGCAGCGTCTCCAGCACCGGCGGCGGCAACCCGGGCAGCAGGTCCCGGACCCGCCCGTCCAGCTCGCCGCGCAGCCGGCCGAGGTCGGCGGCGCGGGGCGGATGCCCCAGCAGCTCACCGGCCAGCTCCCGCAGCAGCGGTGGCGCGAGCGCGGCCATGCCGAGCCCCACGTCGGCGGGCGCCCGCCGCAGCGCGGTGGGCAGCCGGTCCCGGTCACCGGCGCGCACCCCGCCGACGACCCGGCGCAGCAGCTCCTGCGAGTCGCGCAGCCGCTCGTCGGGCTCGTCCGCGTCGCCGTCGCGCCCGCCGGTCAACTCGGCCACCCGCACCGACCACCAGCGACGCATCCGAACCTGCTCGGCCTGCTCGGGCGCCACGGTGGTCGGCCCGTGCGGCGGGGCCGCGTCGTGGCGCGGGTCGCGCTGCTGCGGGCGGGGCGGCGGAGCGCCGTCGGCGGCCAGCCCGATCGCGGCCAGATACGCCGACAGCTGCTCCTGCGCCACCCGCAGCGCGTAGTTGGCGCTCTCGGCGTGCTCGGTCGCGGCGGACAGCTCGGGCACCCCCATCGGGTTGGCCGACTCCTGTCGTACCCAGCGCAGCCGTTCCGCGGCCAGGCCGAACTTCTCCAGGGCCTGCCCGAGCAGGCCGACCGGGAACTCCTCGCTGGCCGCGCGGACCTGGCCGCCGATGTCCTCGATGATGGACACGGTGGCCTACAGGGTGGAGACGTAGAGCTGCGCCTGCTCGACCGCGACCAGTGTCGCGGCGAGACACTCCTCCAGCTCCTGGCTGGCCTGGGTCAGCGACGCCTGGGCCGCCTCGACCGTCTCGTGCCCGCTGCCCTCCAGCGCGCCGGCCAGGGTCTGCTGCGCCTCGGCGAGCTTCTCACCGGCCGCCTGGACGGCTGTCTGCCCGTCGCCGATCTGTTGGAGAGCGACATCGATGGCAGCCTTCAGCTCGGCGACGCTCGCCACGGCGGAACCTCCTGGGGGCGGGGAGATCTCCATTAGAGCTTACTGGCGTCCATGGGAGAACATCCGCCCTGGCGGTGTTCCTGCCCGACTGACCGTTAACCCACCTGAAGTGCCGGGAGTCCGTTCTGTGGGAGTCCCAGTATGAGAACTTCTCAATTATCGCGGAGCCAGCGCGGGCCGTACACCTCGGCGCCGAGGGCGGTGACCCGCTCGCGCAACTCCCGGTCGGCGGTGACGACCAGCCGGCGGCGCTGCGGCGCCGCCTGCACCAGCTCGACCACCGTGTCGTCGCCGGAGCCGGGGGCGGAGACCACGCGGACGTCGTCGGTGCCGGGCACGTCCCGGGCAGCGCCCTCGACCACGAGGACCACCTCGACCGGGGCGGTCAGACGGGCGGGCAGGCCCGTGGCGGCCACCGGGGCCAGGGAGTCCCGCAGCCGGGCGGCGGCCCCGGCCCGGTCCCGCCACCATCCGTTCGGGCGCGAGCCCACCACGTTGGCGCCGTCCACTATCAGCAGCGGGTTCTCAGTCATGGCGTCAGCCTGCCACCTGCGGCCGGCGCCGGCCCGGTGCCACTCCACATCGCGGTGGGCGCCGCTGCCTGCGGCGTTTGTCGGGCCGAGCGCCGGGTAGCCCCTGGCGACCGTGCCGCGCCCGACTGCGGAGGACAGACATGATGGGACCCGGTGACCCTGGCTCCGACCCGTGGGACGAATTCCTGGCCCGGTACTTCGGCCGGGGTGAGGGAGGACGCCGACCGCCGCACCGGGTCGACATCACCCGACTGATGACGGCCGACGCCCGGGAGATGCTGGCCGACGCGGCCCGCCGCGCCGCGCAGCGGCAGAGCAACGACCTGGACACCGACCACCTGCTCTGGGCTGCGCTGCAACGCGAACCCCTGCGCGACCTGGTACGCCGGGCCGGCGCCGACCCGGACACCCTGCTCAACGCGCTGGGCGGCAAGGGCGACGGCGCGCCGCGCGGGGAGGTGCCGCCCAACCTGTCGCTGACCCCGGCGGCCAAGCGGGCGCTGCTCGACGCCCACCAACTGTCCCGGGCGATGGGGGCCAACTACATCGGCCCCGAGCACATCCTGATGGCCCTGCCGCTCAACCCCGAGTCGCCGGCCGGGCGGATGCTGGCCGCCGGTCGGATCCAGCCCGAGTCGTTGCAGGCCGCCAACGCCGAACGCGGCCCGATGACCGGGCCGAAGCCGGACCGCGGCACACCCACCCTGGACCAGTACGGGCAGGACCTCACCGACCTGGCCCGCGCCGACCAGATCGACCCGGTGATCGGGCGGGCGGACGAGATCGAGCAGGCGGTGGAGATCCTGTCCCGGCGGACCAAGAACAACCCGGTGCTGATCGGCGAGGCCGGTGTCGGCAAGACCGCGATCGTCGAGGGTCTGGCCGAGCGGATCTGCGACGGCGACGTGCCGCAGACCCTGCTCGGCAAGCGGGTGGTGCAGCTCGACCTCGCCGGCCTGGTCGCCGGAACCCGCTACCGGGGTGACTTCGAGGAGCGCCTCAAGAAGGTGATCGACGAGATCCGGGCGCACCGGGACGAGCTGATCATTTTCCTCGACGAGATCCACACCCTGGTCGGCGCCGGTGGGGCCGGCAGCGAGGGCGGAATGGACGCGTCCAACATGCTCAAGCCCGCCCTCGCGCGGGGCGAACTGCGGGTGATCGGCGCGACCACGCTCGACGAGTACCGCAAGAGCATCGAGAAGGACGCCGCGCTGGCCCGGCGGTTCCAGCCGGTGCTGGTGCCCGAGCCCAGCGTCGACGACACCATCGCCATCCTGCGTGGCCTGCGCGACCGGTACGAGGCCCACCACCAGGTGCGCTTCACGGACGAGGCGCTGGTCGCCGCCGCCGAGCTGTCCGACCGGTACGTCACCGACCGGTTCCTGCCGGACAAGGCCATCGACCTGATCGACCAGGCCGGCGCCCGGGTCCGGCTGCGCACCCGCACCCCGGCGTCCGACGTGCGGGAGCTGGAACAGCAGCTCGACGACGTACGCCGGGACAAGGAGCAGGCCGTCACCGACGAGCAGTACGAACGGGCCTCGGCGCTGCGGGACCGGATCTCCGAGCTGGAGGAGGAGATGCGCCGCGCGAGGGGCGCTGACGGCTCGACCTCGCAGGTGCCCGAGGTGGGCCCGCAGGAGATCGCCGAGGTGGTCTCCCGGGCCACCGGCATCCCGGTCAGCCAGCTCACCGAGGAGGAACGCGACCGGCTGCTGCGCCTGGAGGGCCACCTGCACGAGAGGGTGGTCGGCCAGGACGCCGCGGTCACCGCTGTGGCCGAGGCGGTGCGCCGCTCCCGGGCCGGGCTGGCCGACCCGGAACGCCCGATGGGCAGCTTCCTGTTTCTGGGCCCCACCGGCGTCGGCAAGACCGAGCTGGCCCGCGCCCTGGCCGAGGCGTTGTTCGGCGAGGCGGACCGGATGGTCCGGGTGGACATGAGCGAGTTCCAGGAGCGGCACACGGTCAGCCGGCTGGTCGGCGCCCCACCCGGGTACGTCGGCTACGAGGAGGCCGGTCAGCTCACCGAGGCGGTGCGCCGCCGCCCGTACGCGGTGGTGCTGCTCGACGAGATCGAGAAGGCCCACCCCGACGTGTTCAACATCCTGCTCCAGGTGCTCGACGACGGGCGGCTCACCGACAGCCAGGGCCGCACGGTGAACTTCAAGAACACCGTCCTGATCATGACGAGCAACCTCGGCTCCGAGTTGATCACCGGAACCCAGCGGGCCGTCGGGTTCGGCACCGGCGCGCCCGGCAGCGAGCAGGAGAACGACGAGCTGCGCGAACGGCTGATGCGCCGCCTGCAGGAGAACTTCCGGCCGGAGTTCCTCAACCGCATCGACGAGGTCATCATCTTCCGCCGGCTGGAGGCCGAGCAGTTGCGCGACATCACCGCGCTGCTGCTGGAGGAGACCCGCCGCCGGTTGCACGCCCAGGACATCCAGGTGGAGTTCACCACCGCCGGCATCGACTGGCTGGCCGAGCACGGCTACCAGCCGGAGTTCGGGGCCCGTCCGCTGCGCCGGGTCATCCAGCGGGAGGTGGACAACCACCTGTCGCGGATGCTGCTGGAGTCGGCGATCTCGCCCGGGCAGAAGGTCATCGTGGACGCCCGCGACGGGCAGCTCACCTTCGACGTGACCGCAGGTGAGCGGGGGTACACCGCCGCCACGACAACACACCCGCGATGACCGGGCCGGCGCGACGAGACGACCACGAGGACCCGCGTGAGCACGCGGAGTCCGCCAAGCCCCGGGACGAGGACGACGACGAGGACCATCCCGACCCGATCCTGGCGCCCCCGACCGCGAACCCGCGCCGCACGCGGGTGCCCGCCGAGGGCCTGCATCCGAAGACCGACCAGGACGACCCGGAGACGTCGGGTCACCATCGTCGAGAGGAGACCTGATGGTACGCGACACGCGGATCGACCCCGAGGTGGAAGTGCTCTGGGAGGACTTCCACGCCGAGGTCAACGTCCCGTCGGAGCAGCTGCGCACCTGGCTGCTGACCCGGGGCTCCGGCGAGGAGTCGTTCAGCCCGAACCCGGACCTCGACCTGCCCCAGCCGGGACGGGAGATCCTCAAGGTGCTCAACAAGCGCAAGGTCGACCTGACCCCGGAGGACATCGAGGTGATGCGGGAGGCGGTCGAGCGGATCCGTGAGCTGATGGACGCCAAGCCCCAGCGCGGCAACGCCGACGACAAGTGGCGGCACTCGCTGCTCGACCTCGGCCACGACCCTCTCGTCGAACGCTGAGCGATGCCGTACGCGACGGTGCCGTCCCGGGGCTTGGCGTCCATCAGCTCACGGATCCGCTCGACCGCCTCCCGCATCACCTCGATGTCCTCCG
>NZ_JBFAPG010000392.1:0-5980 GCF_040675595.1 Micromonospora sp. NPDC049580 | reverse complement strand
CGAGGACCCCCGTCACCACCGGCCGGGGCGCATCGTCGTATCCGCCGGGCGACCTCGGAAGCCGAGGCGGTTGATCCACTCCACATCGCCGACCTGCGGGTGTCCAGACGTCCGGGACACCCCCACATCGGCGACCTGGAGTGGATCACCGCGCGCTGGGCTGCCTGCCGCGCTGGGCTGCCCGCCGCGCTGGGCTGCCCGCCGCCCCGCGACACCGACGCCGGGCACTGCGGGCGGGTCGGCGCCGCCTACGCTGCCGCTGTGACGAACCAGCAGCTGCGCCTGTCTGTCGGCGCGTCAGCCGGCCAGCGCACGGTCGCGGTGGTGACGGGGGTCCTCGTCGCGGCGATCGGTGCGGCGTTCGTGCTGGTGCCCCTGCTCGCCGGCGGGCTGGTGCGCCGCCTCACCGGCCCGGGAGACGGGTTCGCTTCCTACGAGGAGGCCCGCGATCTGCCGCCGGGAATGCTGCCGCCCGCGTTGCGGGAGTCCACGAGCGGCTCGGAAGGGCCCGGACCGTTCCTCGGGCTGTGCGGGCTGCCGTTCGTCCTGCTCGGCGTCTACCTGGTGCTGCGGGTGCTGCGTACGGCCGCCTGGCTGGACGGCAGCCGGGTGCGGGTGCGGGGCGCCATCCGCAGTCGTACCGTCGATCTCGCCATCGCCCGCGTCGACTTGGTGAGGGCCGACGCGTCGGCTCGTGCGGGTCGATCGCCGGGAATCGTCGTCACCGATCGGGCCAGTGGGCATCGGGTCACCATCCCGCTGCGGGGGATGGGTCTGCCCGTCCTGCCGCCGTCCGAGCTGCGCGCGCTCGCCGACGCGTTCGCGGCAGGTCGACCCGGTGCGGAGCCCAGTGACGAGGCCCGCGCCGTCGCCGCCGATCTGCGGCGTCTGGCGGACGCCTGAGCGGCCCGCTGACGGCGGTGTCCGACGTCCCGGTGGGGCCGGTGTTACCAGTGGGACGGATGAGCAGGAAACGCCTCTGGACAGGGCGAACGGGCGGGTTCACCATCACGGTATGGGTTAGCAGACCCGCGCGGGAGGTGCCATGGTCACCGGTGGAGTCCAGCAGCCGTCAGTCACCTCCCGGCCGTCCGCCGCCCGCACGCATCCGGCCGGGCTCCCCGGTGAGCCCGGGCCCGCCGGGCTCGCCGGTGACCTGCACGCCCTGGCCCGTGCCGTCGCGGTCGCCACGACCGAGCCGCGCTGGCGGGAGATCGTGCTGCTCCGCCTGCGTCCGGTCGGGCAGGGCTTCGCCGAGCACGTCCGGGTCACCGAAGGGCCGGCCGGCCTCTATCGGGAACTGCTCACCCACTCACCCCGCCTCGACCACGGGATCCGGCTGCTGACCCGGGAGCACACCGCGATCGTCGCCGCGATCCTGGCCGTGCAGCGGGTCGCCGAGCGGTCCGAGGCCGGCCCCGACGAACTGCGCCGCCGGGCGGGGCACCTGCTGCGGACGCTGGCCCGGCATCGGCGGCGTGGTGCCAATCTGCTCTGGCAGGCGTACCAGACGGATCTGGGCGGCGAGACCTGAGCCGGGGCGGGAACCCGCCCGGCGGCGGTCCCGTCGAACCTGGCATGCGTCGACCGGTTCTGCTGCTCGTACTGCCGCTGTTGTCCATGGTGGGCTGCGCCGCGACCGGCGCGGAGCCCGCCGCCGCGCCCACCACGACGGCGCATCGCGCATTCGACCAGCGGGCCAGCGCGGTCGCCGCGGCGTGGCGGCCCGGTCCCGGCTGGCGTGACGGCTACGTCCCCCTGCAGGGGCCGACGGTGCTCACCGGCGACCCGCGCTTCACGCCGGACACCGAGACGGCCTTCCGGTCCGGCTGGTACCGCGCCCAGGTCGCCATCCCGTCCACCCGCGTCGGTGCCGAGATCCGGTTCCCGGACGGGCGGTTGACCCTGCCGCTGGTCAGCGCGGCCGAGGCGTACCGGCAGCTCGACCGGGGTGACCCGCTGCCCTGCCCGGGGCGGCCGAAGCGGCCCGGGCTGCCGACTCCCGGCGGTCCCACCGTCGAGCCCGGGCCGGACGGCTGGGCGACCAGCACGACGGAGACAGCCTGCCTTCCGCTGACCGTCACCGGGGTGACCCTCGGTGCCGTGCCGGTCCGCACGAGTCGAGGTGAGGCGCAGGTCCCGGCCTGGCTGTTCACGGTGGAGGAGCTGGCCACGCCGGTGGCCCAGCTCGCCGTCGCGCCGACGGCCGTCACGCCCGTCCCCCCGGCGCCCACGCCGACCCAGCCACTGCCGGAGGGTCTGGTGGCCGCCCAGGACATGGTGGCGGTGGACGGCGCACGGTTGACCGTCCGGCTCGGAGTCGGCGCCTGCGACACCGACATCACCCCGGTGGTGTCGGAACGGCCGGACGTGGTCGTGGTCGGCGGCGCGGTCACCCGGTCCACCGGCGTCTGCACCGACGTGCTCAAGCTGGAGCCGGTCACCGTCACCCTGGCCGCCCCGCTGGGGGCGCGGCCGGTGCTGGACGTCTTCACCGGCGCACCGCTGACGATCGCCGCCCGGTGACGGCCGCCGGGCCTCTGCCGCTGACCGCCCGCGCGGGCTCGGTCAGAGGATCGTGGGAACGTCGGTGCTGATCGGCACCGGCAGCACCGTGGGTCCCTCGGCGCGCAGCCCGGTGGCGAGGGCGGCACCGAGCTGGTCAGGGGTCTGCACCACCTCGGTGGCGCAGCCGTAGCCGGCCGCGATGGCGGTGATGTCCAGCCCCGGCAGGTCCAGGCCGGGCACCCCGGGAGTGTCCTTGAACTCGGCGAACGCCTTGAGGATCGCGTACTGCTGATTGACCGGGACGAGGACCACCACGGGCAGTGCCAGGCGCGCGGCGGTCCACAGCGCCTGCACCGAGTAGTGGAACGAGCCGTCGCCGATCACCGCCACCACCGGCCGGCGACGCCCGGTGTCCCGCTCGGCCAGCGCCACCCCGACTGCGGCCGGCAGGCCGTAGCCGAGCCCACCGCTGGCCATCGTGAAGTACGACGCCGGCCGGGTGATGCGCAGGTGGCGGCGCAGTGCGGACAGATTGGACGGTGACTCCTGGACCAGCACGCCGTCGGCCGGCCAGTGTGCGGCCAGCGCGGCGAACATCGCGTCGGCGCTCAGCGGCACGGTGACCTCCGGCGGCGCCGGAGCGGCCCGCGGCGTCGGCGGCTGTCGGTTGGCGGCCGGAACCAGGTCGAGCAGCGCGGCGAGAGTCAGCCCGGGGTCGCCGAGCAGGCTGTCCCCGACCGGGGCTCGGGCGGCCTCGTCCGGGTCGTCCGTGACGTGCAGCAGGCGGGCGCCCTCGGGCAGGTGGTTGCCCGGGACGTGCGGGTAGTAGCGGAACACCGGGGCGCCGACGACCAGGACGGTGTCGTGCCCCCGCAGCGCTTCGGCCAGCGGCCCGATGGCGAACGGCAGGACCCCGCGGAACTGCGGGTGATCTTCCGGGAACACGGCCCGTTCCGGTGCGGGGGCCGACCAGACCGGTGCGGCCAGCCGCTCGGCCAGGGCGACGGCCGCCGGCCAACTGCCGGAGCGGTCCACGCCGGGCCCGAACACCAGCACCGGGTCGCGGCTGTCGGCCAACACCCGCGCGAACGTCTCCAACCGCTGCGGATCCGGCCCGAAGCGGGTCGCCACCGTGCGCGACGCGGGAGGCGCCTCGGCGGGCCGGGCCCAGTCGTCCATCGGCAGGGAGAGGAAGACCGGCCCGACGGGCGGCTGCACGGCGGTCGCGTACGCCCGCAGCAGCGCCGCCGGAATGTCCTGCGCGCGGACCGGCTCGTAGCTCCACTTGACGTACGGCTCGGGCAGCTCGACCGCTCGTCGGCTGGTCAGCCGGGGCTCCAGCAGCAGCATCTCCCGGGTCTGCTGGCCGGCGGTGACGATCAGGGGCGTCTTGTTGTGCCAGGCGGTGACCAGGTTGCCCATGCCGTTGCCCATTCCCGGGGCGGTGTGCAGGTTGACGTGCGCGGGCCTGCCGGCCGCCTGGGCGTACCCGTCGGCCATCGCCACCGCAGTGGCCTCCTGCAGCGCGTGGACGTAGTGGAAGTCGGCCGGGAAGTCCCGCAGGAACGGTTCCTCGGTGGAGCCGGGGTTGCCGAAGACGGTGGTCATGCCGAGGGTGCGGAGCACGTCGTACGTCGCGTCCCGGACCGTTGCCATCGTCACCTGCCTCCGTGTCGCGCGCAGGGGCGACCATGGCCGCCCTCCCGATCAGCCGAATCTATCGGGATGCGACGGACCTTTCGGGCGTTTCCCGGCCGTCGGGGGTCCGGCTCGCCCACTGGGCCGCGTGCGGCGCAGGTCAGGGCAGCGCGAAGGGCAGTTTGATGCCGTCCAGCGCCCGGCCGCACGCGCAGTCCTGCTCGGCGGGCAGCGCGGCCACCGCGTCCAGCAGCACGTCCCGCAGGCGCTCGGTGTTGGCCGCGAAGACCCGGAACACCTCGTCCTGGGTCACCGACTCGCCCGCCTGCACCCCGGCGTCCAGGTCGGTGATCAACGCGATGGAGGAGTAGCAGAGCGCCATCTCCCGGGCGAGCACCGCCTCCGGGTGGCCAGTCATGTTCACGACAGTGCCGCCGATCGACGCGAACCAGCGGGACTCGGCACGGGTGGAGAACCGTGGGCCCTCGACCACCACCACCGTCCCGCCGTCCACCGCTGTGACGTCCCGGCCGGCCGCTGCGGCGAGCAGGGCGTGACGGCCCCGCGGGCAGTACGGGTCGGCGAACGGCACGTGCACCGCGCCCTCGTCGTAGTAGGTCTGCACCCGCCCGCTGGTGCGGTCGATGAGCTGGTCCGGCACCACGAACGTGCCCGGCCCCAGCTCCGGACGCAGCCCACCGACCGCGCACGGCGCCAACACCTGGCGTACGCCGAGGGACCGCAGCGCCCACATGTTGGCCCGGTACGGGATCCGGTGCGGCGGGTACCGGTGGTCGGAACCGTGCCGGGGCAGGAACGCGACCCGCCGCCCGGCCACCTCCGCGATGGTCACCGCGTCCGAGGGTGGACCGTAAGGGGTGGCCAGCTCATGAGGGGTGCCGTCGAGGAGGGCGTAGAGGCCGGAGCCGCCGATCACCGCGAGGTCCGCCGTCGGTGTCATGGAGCCTCCGTCGCAACTGTCCGATCACCCGCCGGTCAGACCTTAGCCAGCACCGGGGACGCAGGCTATGGTGCCAGGCATGGCGTTGACAGCGCGGCTGATCCCGATGCACCGTGCGGATCCGGCGAATGACGGATCCCCGGTGCGGGCTCACGGTTGACGGGTAGGTGAGATGCAGGGAGAGGGCCAGGCGATCGGCGGACGAGCGATGGAGTCGATGACCGGGCGGCTGCTGGTCGCGACTCCGGCGCTCAAGGACCCGAACTTCGACCGTACGGTGGTGCTGCTGGTCGCCCACGAGCCGGGTGGCGCGCTCGGCGTGGTCCTGAACCGGGCGACCGAGGTGCCGGTCGCCGAGGTGCTGGGTGACTGGAGTGACCTGGCCCGCCACCCGGCGGTGCTCTTCGAGGGCGGCCCGGTGCAGCCCGACTCGGCGATCTGCCTGGCCCGGATGCGGCAACCGCTGCGCCGGCTCAAGGGCTTCCACCAGGTCTCCGGCGCGGTCGGCACGATCGACCTCTCGGTCGACCCGGAGAAGCTGCGGGAGAGCATCGGCGGGATCCGGGTCTTCGCCGGCTACTCCGGCTGGGGCAGCGGGCAGTTGGAACAGGAGATCGCCGACGGGTCCTGGTTCCTGCTGGACGCTCTGCCCGGCGACGCCTTCGTCGACCGCCCGGACGACCTGTGGCCGATGGTGCTGCGCCGGCAGGGCGGGATGATGGCCGCCGTCGCCCACTTCCCGCCGGACGTGGCCCTCAACTGACCCGCCTGGGTGGGGACCCCCGCGAGATGACCATGCCGGCCGGTCTGTGTATAGTTTCCCAGTGCCCGGGCGACCGGGACGACAGCAAGGGGCCGTGGCGCAGCTGGTAG
>NZ_JBFAPG010000391.1:0-5994 GCF_040675595.1 Micromonospora sp. NPDC049580 | reverse complement strand
GGTCGTCCTGGCGCCGCTCGCGGGACCGGGGCACGGACCCTCGGCCGGCCGGCGGCGACGCCGGTCGGCGACGCCGGCCGGGAAGCGGCGGCAACGGGGCCCAGAGTAGTCGGACCCACCGGGCCGGCGGACGGGCATGCAGTGCTCTGGCCGCATCGGGTTCGGCGCGGGCGAAGGACGCCAGCATGCCGATGCCGGCCAACGTCACGACCAGGGCGCTTCCGCCGTCGGAGATGAACGGCAGCGGCAGGCCGGTGATCGGCAGCAGCCCGACCACCCCACCGATGTTGATCACCGCCTGGCTCACCAGCCAGGTGGTCACCGCGGCGGCCGCGAGCCGCCGGAACGGGTCGTCGACCCGTCGGGCGATGCGCAGACCGGTGTACGCGAGCACCGCGAACAGGCTCAGCACCACCGCGCAGCCGATCACGCCCAACTCCTCGGCGATGATCGCGAAGATGAAGTCGTTGTGCGCCTCGGGCAGCCAGTCCCACTTCAGGCTGCCCTTGCCCAGCCCGACACCGAACCAGCCACCGTGCTCGATGGCCAGCCGCCCCTGGTAGAACTGGAGGCAGTCGTTGAGTTTGCAGGTCTCCGGGTCCGGTGGATTGAAGAACATGTCCAGTCGGGCGAGCCGGTAGTTGTCCGCGCCGCGCTCTCCGGAGCCGGCGCCCAGCGAGGCCACCGCGACCAGCAGGCCGATCCCGATCAGACCGGCAGTGGCCAGGGCGCCGAAGACCCGCATCCGCACCCCGGCGGCCCAGAGCAGGCCGACCACCAGGGCCAGCAGACAGAGCATCGTGCCCGTGTCGTTGTAGCCGACCAGGACGAAGAGCAGGCCGACCACCGGGAAAAGCGGGGTGGCCAACTCGCGCCACCACCCCAGTGCGGCGCCCTTGCGGGCGACGATGTGCGCACCCCACAGCACCATCGCGAACTTGGCCAACTCGGACGGTTGTAGCTGGATCCCGCCGACGAACAGCCAGTTCAGCCGCGCCTCGACCGGCCCGAACCCGGCCGACCGCTGACCGGTGAGCCGGGCGTAGCCGACCAGCAGGTTGAGCACCACCAGCAGCGCAACCGAGGTGATCAGCAACGGCCGACCCAGCGACCGGTAGGTGCTGGCGGGCAGGCGTTGGCAGGCCCAGAACGCCCCGATGCCGATCACCGCGAAGATCGCCTGCTTGGTCACCGAGGCCGAGGCGTTGCCGTCCTCGGCGTAGTCCTTCACGCTGGTCGCCGAGAAGACCATGGTCAGCCCGATCAGCAGCAGCAGGCCGGCGCAGGACAGCAGCAGGTAGTAGGACGCCAGCGGCCGGTCCAGCAGGCCACGCAGCGCGGCCAGCCCACCGGCCGCGTCGAATCCGCGCAGCGGGACGGCAGCGCCGCCCTCCGGCTCACGCCCCGTCGATCCCGCCGCACGTCCCGGGGCGCCCGGCTCACGCGCTCCCCGGCCCGGCTCACGCGCTGCGCCTTCCGCCGGACGCGCCGGGCCGTCCGCCTGGCGGGCCGCGCGGTCGGGCTCGCGGGCCGCGCGGCCGGCCTCCGCCGCACGCGCCGTGCCCGATGACCGTCGCGGTCGACCGGTTGTCCTGTCCTCGGTGCCTGGTTCCTCCCCCACCCGGACATCATCACCGTTCGGCACGCCCGACAGGCCCACAACGATGCACCGGGCGTGTCGGGCTTCGCCCCCCAGGGAAGGCGCCTCACCCCTTTGCTCTGCTTCACCCCACGCAACACTTTTGCCGCGCGAGTGTTGCGTCCGTTGAAGCAGAGCAAAGGAGAGTTCGACTACCCTGCCACCCGACCGGCTACGCGCACACCGCACCGGCCGGCCGGCCGGGCAGGCAGGCAGGCAGGCAGGCGGGTGAACAGGGTGGATCAGGTCATGTTGGCGAGGAACTCGCTGTAGAACAGTCCCAGGGCGATGGCCACACCGATGCCGGCGATGATCCAGAACCGGACCACGATGTTGACCTCGCTCCAGCCGGCCAACTCGAAGTGGTGCTGCAGCGGCGACATCCGGAACACGCGTTTGCCGGTGGTCCGGAAGGAAATGATCTGGATCACCACGGACATCGTGATGATCACGAAGAGCCCGCCGATGATCGGCAGCAGCAGGATGGTCCGGGTGGACATCGCCATGCCGGCGATCAGGCCGCCCAGGCCCAGCGCCCCGGTGTCACCCATGAAGATCCGCGCCGGGGACGTGTTCCACCACAGGAAGCCCACACAGGCCCCGGCTGCGGCCCCGGCTATCAGCGCGATCTCCAACGGGTCACGGACCTCGTAGCAGTACGGCTGGGTGTAGCTCGGGTCGGCGCACCAGTGCCGGTACTGCCAGAACGCGATAAGCGCGTACGCCGCGAGAACCATCACCGAGGCGCCGGTGGCCAGACCGTCCAGTCCGTCGGTGAGGTTGACGCCGTTCGTCGCGGCCATCACCACGAAGATGAAGATAATCACCGCGCCGACCTTGCTGACCTCCAGGAAGTCGATGTCCCGGATGAAGCTCAGCGTGGTGCTGCCCACGGTCTGGGTGTTGGTGGCCTTACCCGTCGCGTCGGTCATGGTGCTCGGGAACCACAGCGCGATGACCCCGAAGACCGCGCCGACCAGGATCTGGCCGAGCAACTTGCCACGCTTGTTGAGGCCGGCGCTGTTGCGCTTGCGCACCTTGAGGAAGTCGTCGAGGAAGCCCACCGCGCCGGAGAACACCATCAGCCCCAGCAGCACCAGCGCCGTGATGGTCGGCTCCACCTGGGCGATCTGCGCGTCCGGCAGGGTGGTCAGGGCCAGGTGCCCGGCCACGTACGCGATCACCGTGGCCAGGATGAAGACCACGCCGCCCATCGTGGGCGTGCCCTTCTTGCCCTGGTGCATGGCCGGGCCGTCGGACCGGATCGGCTGGCCGGCCTTGAGCCGGGTGAACACCTTGATCGCGATCGGCGTGCAGAACAGCGAGACGACGAAGGCCACCCCGATGGCGACGATGATGGCCCTCATCGACCGGCCTCCCCGGCGGCGTCGGCGCGCAGGGCGTCGGCCACCTCCCAGGTCCGGTACCGGGAGCCCTTGACCAGGACGACGTCGCCCGGCCGTAGCTCGCCCCGCAGCACCTCGACGGCCGCCGCCTGATCGGTGAGCAGCACCGACTCTCCTCCCCAGTTCGCTACCGCTGTCGCGCCTTCGTGGATCGGCGCGGCCGGCTCACCCACCACGAGCAGCCGGTCGACACCCAGCTCGGCCGCGAGACGGCCGACCTCGGCGTGGCCGTCGCGCTCGAACGGGCCCAGCTCGGCCATGTAACCGAGCACCGCGACGGTACGCCGCCCCCGACCGAGGCTGGCGAGCGCCCGGAGCGCGACAGCCATCGAGGCCGGGTTGGCGTTGTACGAGTCGTCGATGACTGTCACCCCGTCGGGCCGGTCGAAGACGTCCATCCGCCGGGTGGACTTCAGCCCCAGCTCGCCGAGGGCCGTGCCCAGGTCGGCCAGCGGCATGCCCAGCTCCCGGGCGACCGCGGCGGCGGCGAGGGTGTTGCCGACCTGGTGACGGCCGGTCAACGCGAGCCGCACCGGCACGCGCCCCTCCGGCGTGACCAGGGTGTACGACGGATGCCCCCGCTCGTCGAGCGTGACGTCCTCGGCGCGCAGGTCGGCGTCCGGGGCCTCGCCGTAGCGGACCACCCGGGCCCGGGTGCGACCCGCCATGGCGTCCACCCGGGGGTCGTCGGCGTTCAGCACGGCGAGGCCGTCGGCCGGCAGCGCCTCGACCAGCTCGCCCTTGGCCAGCGCGATGTTGTCCTGCGAGCCGAACTCGCCGATGTGCGACGTGCCGACGTTGAGCACCACCGAGATGCGGGGCGGCACCAGCTCACACAGGTAACGCACGTGCCCGATGCCGCGAGCGCCCTTCTCCATCACCAGGTAGCGGGTGTCCGGCCCGGCCAGCAGAGCCGTGTACGGGTGGCCCAGCTCGTTGTTGAACGAGCCGGGCGGGGCCACCGTGGCGCCGAGGCGGGCGGTGAGCTGGCCGATCAGGTCCTTCGTGGTGGTTTTGCCCGAGGAGCCGGTCACACCGATCACGGTCAGCTCGGGCAGCCGGGCCACCGCCGCGCGGGCCAGCCGGCCCATCGCGGTCAGCGCGTCGTCGACCAGCACCATCGGCACCTCGGGCACCTCGCGGGTGCCGAGCACCGCCACCGCGCCGGCCGCCAGCGCCGTCGCCGCGTAGTCGTGCCCGTCGACCTTCTCCCCCGGGAAGGCCACGAAGAGCGAACCGGGCCCTACCTTGCGCGAGTCGAACTCGACCGAACCGCTGACGGTGGCGGCCGGGTCCGCGTGCACGAGCCGCCCGTCGACCGCGGCGGCCACCTCGGCCAGGGTCAGCGCGATCACCGCTGACCCGCCCGGTCGGAGAAGCGGGCCCGCAGCGCGTCGGCCAGCTCGGTGCTGTCGTCGAACGGGAACATCTCGCCCGCCACCTCCTGGCCCCGCTCATGGCCCCTGCCGAGCAGCGCGATCACGTCGCCCGGCTCGGCCAGTCGGACCGCCTCGTCGATCGCGTCCCGGCGACCGGCCACCTCGATGATCCGGGCGGCGGTGCCCGCCCGGTACGCCCCGGCGAGCACCTCGGCGCGGATCTCCGCCGGGTCCTCGGTGCGCGGGTTGTCGTCGGTCACCAGCACCACGTCGGCCCCCTCGGCCGCGGCGGCGCCCATCACCGGGCGCTTGCCCCGGTCGCGGTCCCCGCCGGCGCCGATCACACAGATCAGCCGGCCGGCGCTCAGCTCGCGCAGCGCGGCCAGCGCGGCCACGATCGCGTCGGCCTTGTGCGCGTAGTCGACGACCCCGCGTACCGGCCCGACGACGTCGACCAGTTGCAGACGGCCGGGCACGCCACCGCAGGCGGCCACGCCGGCCGCCGCGGTCGCCGGCTCCACCCCGGCGCCCACCAGGGCGGCGATCGCCAGCAGCGCGTTGGCCACGTTGTGCCGCCCGGGCAGCGCCACCCCGGCGGTCAGCGCCACGCCGTCCGGGCCGTGCGCGGTGAACCGCTGCGCGTACCCCTCGCCGTCGACGCCGTCGGCCCACCACGTCGCGGTCGGGTCGCCGGCGGCCGAGTAGCTGACCGTCGCCGGCTTGTAGAGCGGCTTGAGCGCCGGATCGTCGTGGTTGAGCACCTCGACCGCGCACCGGCCGTCGAAGAGCTGCGCCTTGGCGGCGAAGTAGTCGGCGCTGTCGGCGTGGAAGTCCAGGTGGTCGGAGCCGAAGTTCGTGTACCCGCCGACGGCGAAGCGCACCCCGCCGACCCGGCCCATGGCCAGGGCGTGGCTGGAGACCTCCATGACCACGGCGGTGACGCCGCGCTCCCGGGCGGTGGCCAGCATCGCGTGCAGGTCGGTCGCCTCCGGGGTGGTGCGCACGCTGTCGATCACCAGATCGCCGAGCCGGGTCTCCACGGTGCCGATCAGCCCGGTGGCACGCCCAGTACGGCAGCAGCAGCGCGGTCGCGACCCGGGACACCCGGGCGAAGAGCGCCACGGTGAGGCCGATCGCCAGCCACATCACCACGATCTCGGCGAACGCCAGCCCGTACCGCCCCGCGCCGAAGAACAGTGGCGTCCAGATGGCGTTCAGGACGAGTTGGGCGGTCCACGCCCAGAGCGCGGGGGAGAAGCCGACCCGACGCCACACCAGCCAGCCGGCCAGGGCGATCAGCGCGTAGAGCACGGTCCAGACCGGGCCGAAGAGCCAGGAGGGCGGTGCCCAGCCCGGCTGGCGCAGGCTCGCGTACTCGTCGGTGGTGCCCTGCACGCCCAGCCCGCCGATCGCGGCCGCGACGAAGACCGCCGCCGCGAAGCCGGCGAGCGCCCAGCGCGACCGTCGGCCGGAGGCGGGCCGCGCCTCGCGAGATGTCTCCATGGTCGAGATATTGCCGCTGAACCGTCGGGTCAAACCCACAAAAAAGCGCCGGGGCCGCTGCGGCCGG
>NZ_JBFAPG010000390.1:0-6030 GCF_040675595.1 Micromonospora sp. NPDC049580 | reverse complement strand
GTGCCGTCCCGGGTGCGGGGCGGCACCGTCGCATGCCGCTACTGGCCCTGGTCGGACTCCAGGCTGCCGATGGTCAGCCCCGCCGCGTCGGCGGCGGCGTCGCGCTCGCCCCGGGTCTGGTCCTCCCGGGTGAGCAGGTTGGCGTACTCGGTGACGTCGGCCGGGTCGGGCACCTCCGGCAGCCGGCGCAGGAACGCCTCCACCTGGCGGGTGGCGGCGGTGTGCGCGGCGGCGGCCTGGCGGAGCAGTTCCCGGTCGTCGGCGGGCGGGTAGAGATCGGTCATGTCCGCCAGATACCCCGACAGCGGCCGTTCGCACCGCCACCGACCAGGCAGTAGCCGACGTCCCGGTCGCGTGGCCGGGACTACTCGCCCGGGTGGGGGTGGCCGGTGATGCCGTCCAGGATGGTGGTCAGGTTGTGGTCGAAGGTCTCCTCGGCGCTGAGGTGGGCGCCCTCGATGACGAGCCGGGCGACGGTGGGGTAGCGACCGGTGTCGAGCATGCGGGTCAGGTACGGGCCGAGGCTGGCCTGCCAGGCGCTGACATCGGTGCCGGTGAAGCGGGCGGTGCGCCGCTCGGTGACCTCTCGGCGCAGGGCGCCGACGACGAAGGCGTTGAGGGCGCCCAGGGCCCGCTGGAGGTCGTCGATGTCGCGTATGCCGGGGGCCTGGCTGAGGGCCGCCGCGCTCATCTCGCCCACGGCCAGCGCGTGCGGGCCCAGGTGTGGCCGCCCGCCGAGCAGGTCGGAGAACCACTCGTGGTCGAGGGCGGCGGCGCGGGTCCGCCGAAAGACGGCCAGCACCGTGGCCCGCCACCCGGAGTGCTGGCCGGTCTCGGCGATCTGGGCATAGACGGCGTCGACCATCAGGTCGAGCAGTTCCGATTTGTTGGCCACGTAGTCGTAGAGCCGCATCGGACCGACGCCGAGCTCTTTGGCGATCTTGCGAACCGACAGTCCGTCGAGGCCGTGCGCGTCGGCGAGCCGGATCGCCGTGGCGGCGATCTTCGCGCGGCTCAACGGCACCGGCGTCGCCCGGGGCTGGGGCTCCGGGCGTTCCCAGATGGGCACGACCTCGCTACCGTACGATGTATCCACGCGATACAGTGTATGGTAAGGGCATGAGGATGCGACTGGCGATCGCCGGTGGTGGCCTGGGCGGCCTGACGCTGGCACGGATCCTGCACCGGCACGGCATCGACGCGGTGGTCTACGAACGCGAGGCCAGCCGATCCGCACGCTCCCAGGGCGGAATGCTCGACCTGCACCCGGAGTCCGGGCAACTGGCCCTCGCCGAGGCGGGTCTCGACGACCGGTTCCGCTCCGAGGCGCGGCCCGAGGGCGAGGAACATCGCATCCTCGACCCGGCCGGGCGCACCCTCGTGCACCACACGCCCCGACCCGGCTCGTTCGCCGGCCGCCCCGAGATCGACCGCACCGTCCTGCGTGATCTCCTGCTCGACTCGCTGCCGCCCGACGCGGTGGCGTGGCGGCACCGCCTCGTCGCGGCGACGCCACGACCGGGCGGGGGCTTCGGGTTGACCTTCGACGGCGGCCACCGCGCCGACTGCGACATCCTGGTCGGCGCGGACGGCGCGCGCTCGGTCGTCCGGGCGCTGCTGACCGACGCGGGACTGTCCCACGTGTCCAGCCACGTGGAGCTGACCATCGACGACGCCGACCGACGCCACCCGGATCTCGCCGAGCTGGTCGGCCCGGGAAACCTGTGGTGCGTCGGCGTGAACCAGATCCTCGCGGCGCAACGCCTCGGCGACGGCAGCATCCGGGTCGGGATCTCCCTGCCCGCCGACGACCGCGACCTCGACGCCTACCGTGACACGCGTGCCCTGCTGGACCTGTTCGACGGCTGGGACGCCCGTCTCACCGCCCTCGTCGACGCGGCCGACAGCCCGCCGACGCCGCGCCGGGTCGAGGCGATGCCGGTCGGCGCGCGCTGGGCCCACCGGCCGGGAACCACGCTTCTCGGCGACGCCGCGCACCTCATGCCGCCGGTCGGCGAGGGCGCCAACCAGGCCATGCTGGACGCCGCCGAACTCGCACGCGAACTCGCCGCCAACCCCGCCGACCCGGACGCGGCGATCCGGGCGTACGAGGAGGCGATGTTCGAAAGGATCGAGCCGATCGCCGAGATGTGCGCACGAGTTCAGGCGATGATGCTGTCCCCGACGGCGGCCGACGACCTCGTCCGCTTCTTCACGCCACGGTCCGCCACGCCCTCTTCCGGCGACGAGGAACCCGTCGCCGCGCCCCGCTAGACCTCCCGTGGGCCCTCACACCCCGCTGGGCTGCCGGACGCCGAAACCCGGATTGCGCACCAGCCAGTCCAGGTAGGTGGGGTGCGGGGCCAGCGAGTCGGTGTACGCCGCCTTCGCCGTGGCCAGCACCAGCTCCGCGTCCCCGGCGGCGGGCGAGTCCGGATGCCACCCCAGCAGCAGCCGCCAGCGCAGCGGGACACCGGCCAGCCGTCGGGTGACCAGGCCGGCGACCGGGCGGAACGTCGCCTGGCAGAGGGCCACCGCCACGCCCGCCTCCACCAGGTCGACGCAGCCGCGGATGTCGGTCTCGTACACCTTGCGGGGGGTGAAGCCGGCGCGGGCGCACGCGGCGGCGAAACAGTCGCCGAAGCAGCCGTCGCCCGGCGCGGCCACCCACTGCTCGTGACCCAGGTCCGCCAGGCGCACCTCGGCCCGCTCCGCGAGCGGATGGGTCTCCGGCAGCAGCACCAGCACCGGGTCGATGGCCACCTCCCGCCAGCGCAACCCGAACGCCGCCGACGGGGTGGCGTCGCCGCACACGCCGGTGAGGGCGAAGTCCAACCGCCCGCCGGCCACCAACTGCGCCAGCTCGTCGACCGACCACGAGGCGTACGTGGTGATCTGGGCCGGTGGCTGCTCGGCGGCCAGCCGGTGCACCAACCGGCCCAGGATCGGGCTGTTCACCCCCCCGAGGCGGTAGCAGCGGGGCGCCGCGCCCGCGCCGGCGAGCCGTGCCGCCTCGTCCTGCAGGCCCTTCATCGCCGGCAGCAGCACCCGGGCCCGGGCGAGCACCAGCTCACCGAGCGCGGTGGGCCGGGCGCCGCGCCGATCCCGGTCGAACAGCGGCCCGCCCAGCGTCCGCTCGATCCGCTGGAGCTGAGCGGTGAGCGCCGGCTGGGCGAGCCCGAGCGCCGACGCCGCCTTGGTCACACTCCCTGTCTCCGCGATCGCGCAGACCACCCGCAGGTGTCGCAGCTCCAGGTTCATACGGTGACGGTAGGACCACGTCGCAGCCTGCGGAAGAGGCCAAGCGAATCGGTGACGTTGAATGCATTTCGTGGCGCGGCCCGCGCTTCAGTCGCGCGGCGGCTCCGGCAGGTCGGCCAGGTACGTCGGCCGCCGCGTCACCGCGTCGCGGACCTTGTCCACCACACCCACCGCCGGCTCGACGATCCGGTTCCACGGCGGCGTGGCCGGGGTGCCCGGGTGCGGCCGGGTCGGCGCGGCCTCCTCGGCGATCTCCAACCGGTTGCCCAGCCGGATCAGCTCCTCCCCGGTGGCCACCGCGCGCAACTCGGCCACCAGCGCGCCCACCCCGTCGACGTGGCGGCGGACCCGCTCGGCGACCTCGGTCAGGGTCTCGTCGGACAACCCCTTCAGGGCGGCGAGCAGCGCGGCGTCAGCGTCGATCTCCGCGTCCACCCGGTCGGCCTGGGCCGGCAGCGCCGCCCGCACCGCCGGCAGCAGGTACTGCTCCTCGGCGGAGACGTGCCGCGACAGCGCGGCGGTGAGCACCGCCAGCCCCTCCTGCGGGGTGGCGTCCGGGCCGGTCAGCTGGTCCACGAGAGCCAGCAGTTGCCGGTGTTCGCGGTCCACGATGTCGGCGATGCTGCGGCCACCGGGCCGGTAACCCTCCTCGGATGCGGGCGCGGGCGGCAACGGGGGCAGGGGGACGGCGGACATGGTGCCCTCCTCGACTGGCGGGCGGAAGCTCCGGCAGGGGATGTGCGGTCGTGGGCGGCGGTACCCGAACGCGGACGCCGCGAAACCGGCACGCGGATCCGCCGAGGTGAATGCCCGGCCCCGGCACGCCGGTGCGCCGGCCCGCCGGTCACCCCGGGCTGGTATGAAGGGGCGATGACGAGCGACGCCGCCTCCGCCCGACCGGACCCCAGCGCGGAGGTCGTGGACCTCTGCCGCGACCTGCTGCGCATCGACACCACCAACACGGGGGACAACGACACCAGCGTCGGCGAGCGCCGCGCCGCCGAGTACGTGGCGGAGAAACTCGCCGAGGTGGGCGTCGAATCGGTCCTGCACGAGTCCGCCCCCGGCCGGGCCAACGTGGTGGCCCGCATCCCCGGCGCCGACCCGAGCCGGGGCGCGCTGCTGGTGCACGGCCACCTGGACGTGGTGCCCGCCGACGCCGACGAGTGGTCCGTGCACCCGTTCTCCGGCGAAGAGCGCGACGGCTACCTGTGGGGCCGTGGCGCCATCGACATGAAGGACTTCGACGCGATGGTGCTCGCCGTGGTGCGGCACTGGCAGCGCACCGGCGTACGGCCCCCGCGCGACATCGTGCTCGCGTACACCGCCGACGAGGAGGCGGGCAGCGACTACGGCGCGCGCTTCCTGGTGGAGAACCACCGCGGCCTGTTCGACGGCTGCACCGAGGCCATCGGCGAGGTCGGCGGCTTCTCCTACTCGGTCAACGACAGCCAGCGGCTCTACCTCATCGAGACCGCCGAGAAGGGCATCGACTGGCTGCGGCTGCACGCCAAGGGCCGCCCCGGGCACGGATCGATGGTGCACGACGACAACGCGGTGACCGCCCTCGCCGAGGCCGTGGCCCGCATCGGCCGGCACCGCTTCCCGGTGGTGGTCACCGACACCGTGCGGGCGTTCCTGACCGAGGTCTCCGACCTGCTCGGCATCGAGCTGGACCCGAACGACCCGGAGACGGCCATCGCCAAGCTCGGCCCGATCGCCAACATCATCGGGGCGACCATCCGCAACACGGCCAACCCCACCCGGCTCAGCGCCGGCTACAAGGACAACGTCATCCCCGGCCGCGCCACCGCCACCATCGACTGCCGCAGCCTGCCCGGCCAGTCCGAGCTGCTGGAGCGGCAGCTGCGCGAGCTGGTCGGCCCGGACATCGCCATCGAGTACGTCCAGCGACAGCCGGCGCTGGAGACCACCTTCGACGGCGACCTGGTCGAGGCCATGTCGGCGGCGCTGCGCGCCGAGGACCCGGGTGCCCGGCCGGTGCCGTACATGCTCTCCGGCGGCACCGACGCGAAGGCGTTCTCGCAGCTCGGCATCCGCTGCTTCGGGTTCGCGCCGCTGCGGCTGCCCGCCGACCTGAACTTCTCGGCGTTGTTCCACGGCATCGACGAGCGCGTTCCGGTCGACGGACTACAGTTCGGCGTGCGGGTTCTCGACCGGTTCCTCCGCACCTGCTAACCGTGTCCGGTAGCTGCACCCGGCGCGTTACCTCCCCATCGTGAAGGGACTGCCCCACATGACCGACCAGCACGGTGAGCTGGACGCCGCTCTCGAGCGGGTGATCGAAGCGGCCCGCCACCACCTGGCCGCCGTACGCGCCGCGCAGGGCCGCGTCGACGACGACGACGTCTGGCAGGCGTACGTGGCGTTGAACAACGCGTCCTTCGCCTACGACGAGCAACTGCTCGACGCCTTCGGCGAGGTGACCCCGTGGGACGTCGACTCGATCGACCCGGACGAGGCCGACGAGCGCTTCGGCGGCGAGGGCGCCGAGGCCAGCGACCCCCACCCGCGGGTGATCTCGGTACGTCAACGCCGCGACTACCGGGTGCCGAGCATCTCCGCGCTGCTGCGGGCGGCCGAGGCGGCCCGGCGCGAGGGCACCCCGGAGGACGACGAGCCGGCACCGGTGGAGGGCGTCGGCGAGGCGGTGCTGGAGCTGCTGCAGAGCGGCGACGGCTCGCTCGGCGCGCTGGACGTCCCCGAGCTGGAGCCCCTCGACGGGGTTGTCATGGTCAGCGAGGTGGG
>NZ_JBFAPG010000389.1:0-6057 GCF_040675595.1 Micromonospora sp. NPDC049580 | reverse complement strand
GGGCTCGGCACCACGCCGAACCCGCCCCGCGTCGCGTGCCAGGGCCGCCCGTCCGTGCCAGGGTGGGTCATGCCATTGAATGCACACCACCTGAGAACATCGGTCGCCGTGTCCGACATCGCGAGGGCCGTCGCGTTCTACGAAGGCAAGCTGGGCCTGGTGGCGCTGTGGTCCGCGCCCAGCGCCACCATCGCCGACGGCAGCCGCATCTACGCCTCCGGTGGCGGTCCGGCCCTCAACGTGTACCAGTCGGTCACCGCCGGGAAGACCCAGGCGACGCTGGCGACGTGGTACGTCGACGACATCGACGAGATCGTCGACGAGCTGACCTCGTCCGGCGTCGAGTTCGCCCGCTACGAGCAGATCGAACACGACCCGAAGGGGATCACCGAGCGGGCCGGCGGTGGTCGTATCGCGTGGTTCCAGGACCCGGACGGCAACACCTTCGCCATCGAGGCCGACGTCTGACCGACCGCGGGGTGCCGCCGCGCGGGGATCGGGCCCGCTGAACTCTGCCGGGGCGCAGAGGGCGACGGATCGACATGCCGCGAGCTCTTCTCCCACATTGCCGCGTTGTTGCCGGGTCGGTGCGATCCGACCATCTTCCGCGAGGGAATTCGGCCCTCGTGTCGATCTCGACCGCTCGACGTTCGTCGGAGCAGTGACAGCACCGGCGGTCGAGTAGGGAGATCGATGACCATGCGCAGCAGCCTGTGGGGACTGATATCCGCGCGTGCGAGCATCCTCCGCCTGATGCCCAGAGCGGGCTTCGGCCTCCTCGGCGCGCTCCTCCTGCTCAACCTGCTCCTCGCCGCGCTGCCCATCGCGTTCGTCATCACGTCCAGCGTGGTGCTCGGCAAGGTGCCGGGGGCGGTGGACGGCGGCCTCGATTCGACGGCCTGGCGGGAGCTGGTGCCGGTCTTCGCGGCGGCGGCCGGCATCTTCGTGTTGCAACAGGTGTTGGCTCCGGCCCAGCTCTCGCTGGGCGAGCTGCTGGCGCGGCGGATCGACGGCACCGTGGTGGACGACGTGATGCGGGCGTCCACGCGCAGCACCGGGGTCGGGCCGATGGAGGACCAGTCCGTCCTCGCCGACCTGCGCTACGCCGCCCGCGAGCTGGAACACGGCCTGCAGATGTGGGGGCCGGGCAGCGCCTGCGCCGGCACTCTCGCGCTGATCGCGCGGTACGGCCAACTGGCCGGCTACACGGCCATCATCGGCGTCGTCTATTCCTGGTGGGCGGCCCTGGCGGTGGCCGTGACCGTGCTGTGGTTCCGCAACGTGCAGCGCGGCGGCCTGCGCCGCTACGCCCATGCCCGGTTCAGCCTCATGCCCCAGCAGAACAAGGTGGAGTACGTCCGCAACCTGGCCGTGCAGGCGCCGGCGGGCAAGGAGATCCGGGTCTTCGGGCTGGCGAACTGGATGGACGGCGAGATGCGCTCGTCCTACCGCGCGTGGTTCACACCGCTGTGGGCGGCGCGGCGGCGCGTCTACCTGTGGCCCGGTGTGTGGTCCACCGGGTTCAGCCTGCTCGCCTGCGGAGCGATCTTCGCGACGATCGGCGCCACCGCGATCAGCACGCTGACGCTTACCGAGTTCGTCCTGATCATGCAGGCGGCACTGGGCGCCATCCGGCTGTCGGTGTTCTACCCGGAAGCCGACCTGGAGACCGCGATCGGCACCGAGACCCACCGGGCGGTGCGACGGTTCTCCGATCACATCGACCGGTACACCGTGCTGGAGCCGACCGGCTCCGGGAGCCCGGCACCCGAGCCGGTCAGTGAGATCCACTTCGACGACGTGTCGTTCCACTATCCCGGTCAGGACCGGCCGGTGCTCGACGGCCTGGACCTGCGAATCCCGGTCGGCAGCTGCACCGCGATCGTCGGGCTCAACGGCGCGGGCAAGACCACCCTGGTGAAGCTGCTCGCACGGCTCTACGAGCCCGACCGCGGCGCCGTACGCCTCGACGGGGTCGACATCCGCACGTTCGAGCTGTCGCAGTGGCGGGCCCGGCTCGCCGTGATCTTCCAGGACTATCTGCGCTACGAGTTCTCCGCCGCGGACAACGTGGCGTTCGGCGCGGTGGGCTCGGCGGACGATCGGGACGGCGTCCGGGAGGCCGTGGCCGCGATGGGCCTGACCGACGTGCTGAACTCGCTGCCCCGCGGCCTGGACACGCCGCTGGCCGCGCATGTCACCGGCGGCGCCGAGCTGTCGGGCGGCCAGTGGCAGCGGCTGGCGCTGGCGCGGGCCCTGTTCGCGCTGCGCCACGGCGCGTCGGTCGTCGTGCTCGACGAACCGACAGCGAGCCTCGACGTACGCGCCGAGGCGCAGTTCTTCGATCAGTTCGCGGCGCTCACCCAGGGTGCCACCACGCTGCTCATCTCCCATCGTTTCTCGACGGTCCGGCACGCCGACAAGATCGTGGTGCTGCACGACGGCCGGGTCAGCGAGGAGGGCTCACACGACCAGTTGCTGGCCCGCAACGGGCGCTACGCCGAGCTGTTCAGGTTGCAGGCCAACCGCTTCGCCGACAACACCGACACGGACCGGGACGAGGTGCTGCTGTGAGGGAGATGTTCTCCGGCGTCGGCAAGCTGCTGTCCGCGGCATGGCGGATCGACGCGCGCAAGACCGTGGTCGCCACCTTCCTCATGCTGGCCCTGGCCGCGTCGGCCGCCCTGCTCGCCGTCGCGCTCGGCATGATGACCGACGCGGTCATCGGCGGGGACGCGACCGAGGCCGCCGTGTTGGGCGCGGTGGTGGCCCTGCTCGCCATCCTGGCGCAGTCCTCCGGCCAGTTCGCCATGGTCGCGTACTTCGAGCTGTCCGAACTGATCGAGCTGGACCTGCACCGGGAGTTGCTGGCGGTCTCCAACGGATCTGAGGGGATCGGCCATCACGAGCGCCCCGAACAGGTCGACGAGCTCACCGTCCTGGTCCAGGACAGCGGGCAGTTCCGCAGCAGCATGGAGTCGCTGTTCCAGGCGGCGACGATGGTGCTGGCGGTCGTCCTGGGCGCGGCGATCCTGGCGTGGCAGAGCCCGTTGCTGCTGTTGCTCCCGGTGGCCGCGGCCGTGCCGTTGTTCACCGGTCGGCTGGCGGAAAGCGCCCTGGAGCGGGCCAAGACGGCGGTCGCCGAGCCGACCCGTGTCGCGCTCAACCTCTTCCAGGCCACCACCACCGCCCGCTACGCCGGCGAGCTGCGGGTGTTCGGCGTGGAGAAGGAACTCCGGCAGCGGTACGCGAGCCTGTGGCGAACCGCCACCCGTGGCCTCTACGGCGCGCACCTCAAGGCCATGGCGCTACGCGCGGCGGGTCAGGTCGTCTTCGGCCTCGCGTACGTCGGAGCGGTGTTGCTCGTCGTGCGCAACGCGATAGCCGGGCAGCAGATGGTCGGCGAGGTGGTCCTGGTCATCGTGCTGGCCACCCAGGTCAACCAGCAGGTGACCGGCGCCGTCACGCAGCTGCAACAACTGCAACGTCTCGCCAACACCTATCTACGGCTGGATCGGTTGCGCGACGCGGTCGCCGGCGCCGGGTCCCTGGCCGACCAGCCCGTTCCGGACCGGCTGGTCACCGGGATCGCCTTCGAGAACGTGAGCTTCAGCTACCCGAGCGCCGAACGGCCGACGCTGCGCGATGTCAACCTGACGCTGGCCGCCGGCAGCACGGTGGCGATCGTCGGTGAGAACGGCGCCGGCAAGACGACCCTGGTCAAGCTGCTGTGCGGCTTCTACCAGCCCACGGCCGGCCGGATCCTCGTCGACGGTGTCGACCTGCGACGGCTGCCCGTCGAGCGGTGGCGCGAGCGGATGGCCGCCGGCTTCCAGGACTTCGTGCGGTACGAGATCCGGGCGCTCGAGGCGGTCGGTGTCGGTGACGTGGCGCGGGTGTCGGACGAGGCCGCGGTCAACGACGCGTTGGTGAAGGCACACTCCACCGACGTCCTGCGCGCCCTGCCGGACGGGTTGTCCACCCAGCTCGGCACGTCGTACGCCGATGGCGCCGAGTTGTCCGGCGGGCAGTGGCAGAAGCTCGCCCTGGGTCGGGCGCTCATGCGGGACAACCCGATGCTGCTGCTGCTCGACGAACCCACATCGGCCCTCGACCCGCAGGCCGAACACGAGCTGTTCGAGCGCTACGCCGAACACGCGAGGCGCACCAGCGCGCGGACCGGGGCGATCACGGTGTTGATCTCGCATCGCTTCTCCACGGCACGGATGGCAGACAAGATCATCGTGGTCGGCGACGGGCAACTGCTCGAGGTCGGAGACCACGACACCCTGATGCGCGCCGGCGGCTCCTACGCCGAGATGTTCGCCATCCAGGCCAAGGCCTACAGCTGACCGACCACACGAGGGAGAGAGAAATGGGCCATCGGATCCGGGTATCCGTCATCATCGCGACCTACAACTCGGCCGACCTGCTGGCCGACACACTGCGTTACCTCGTCCGGCAGACGATTCCCACCAACGAGTTCGAGGTGATCGTCGGCGATGACGGTTCGACCGATCACACCGCCGAGGTGGTGCGGTCCTTCGCCGGCACCCTCCAGGTCAAGTACGTCTTTCAGGAGGACCGGGGATTCCGTGCCGCCGCCGCGCGCAACGCCGCCGCCCGGCTCGCCGTCGGCTCGCTGCTGATCACTCTCGACACCGGCTCGATGGTCGGCCCGGAGTTCCTCGCCGCGCACCTGGCCGCCCACGAGGGCGGCGAGTCGCGGCGGGCGGTGATCGGCCTCAGCTACGGCTACAACCCCGAGGTGCCGATGGCGGGGGTGGACGAGCTTCTCGCGCAGATGTCCCCGGAGACGGCGGTGGAGCAGTTCCGCGACCTACCCGACTTCCAGGACATCCGCCAGTCCTACTTCGCCGACTGCGAGATGGACCTGAGCCGGCGACTGGTGGCCTGGCAGGCATTCTGGACCTTGAACTCCTCTGTGCGGACCGACGACTTCCGCCGGGTCGGCGGCTTCGAGGAGAAGTTCGAGGGCTGGGGCGGCGAGGACATGGAGTTGGCGCTTCGGCTGCAACGGGCCGGTCTGACGATCGAGATCGCGCCCGACGCCTGGGTCGTGGTGGCGCCGCACGACCGCGATCACAAGGCGAACTACGACGCGCTCTTCGCGAACATGCGGATGTTCCTGAGCAAGTTCCCGGAGCCCGTGGTCGAGATGGGCTTGGGCGTGATGCTCGACAAGGGGGAGTTCTGGGCCTGGGAGCAGACGTACCGGGAGCTTCTGGACTGGCGGCAGCAGACCGGCGGCCTGAGCGTCTCCGACGAGATCGCCAGGGCCCTGGCGGACGTGCCGGCCGACGAGTCGGTCGCCATCATCGGATGCGGCGCCGAGCTGCCCGCGACGGTGACCAGCGCGATCCTCGTCGACTTCGACGACCAGCTCCTCGACCGTGCCGTGCGTTCGGGGGACCACAGCGGCTACCACGCCGTCGGGCTGCACACGCTGCTGGCCGACGACAGCGTCGACACGGTCGTCATCACCTCCCGGATGGCCGGCCTCTGGGGCACCTGGGGTGCGGAGATCCTGGCCGAGGCCGACCGGATCGGCCGGCGCACCATCTCGTACGCCGGCCCGGCAACCTCGTGAACCCGTAGGCCAGTTCGAAGAGCTGGACCGACCATGCGAAGGAGAACCATGGGCCACCGGCGGCGGGCATCCGTCATCATCGCGACCTACAACTCAGCCGACCTGCTGTCGGAGACCCTTCGGCAGCTCGTCCGGCAGACGATTCCCACCGACGATTTCGAGGTGATCGTGGGTGATGACGGGTCGACCGATCACACCGCCGACGTCGTGCGGTCCTACGCCGACCTGTTGCACATCACGTACTTCCATCAGGAGGACCGCGGGTTCCGGGTCGCGTCCGCGCGCAACGGCGCGGCCCGGATGGCGGTCGGCGGGCTGCTGGTCATTCTCGACACCGGGTCGATGGTGGGCCCGGAGTTCCTCGCCGCGCACCTGGCCGCCCACGAGGGCGGCGAGTCGCGGCGGGCGGTGGTGGGGCCCAGCTACGGCTACAACCCCGATTCGCC
>NZ_JBFAPG010000388.1:0-6077 GCF_040675595.1 Micromonospora sp. NPDC049580 | reverse complement strand
CCCGGGGAATCCCCGGGGGCGCCGTGTCGTGCGGGTGCGGCTCAGGCGCGGCCGCGGCGGGTCCGAACCTCCTGGAGGCGTTCGGCGAGGATGTCCTCGAGCTCAGCGATCGAGCGCCGCTCCAGCAGCATGTCCCAGTGGGTACGCGGCGGCTTGGCCTTCTTCTGCTCCGGCTCGCTGCCGTCGACGAGTCGGGCGACGCTGCCGTCGAACTTGCATTCCCAGGTCGTCGGGACCTCGGCGTCGACGGCGAACGGCACCTCGAACTGGTGGCCCTTGGCACAGAGGTACTCGCGGGTCTGACGCGGCGCGAGCTCCGTGTTGCGGTCGGATTCGTAGCTGACCGCGCCCAGGCGGCTTCCGCGCAGCATACGCTCGCCCATGATCGACTTCCCCTCGTTCGTGGTGCTGGTCTTCTGGGTGTAACGGTGCTTTCCCGTCGCCCCATTCCCGCCCGAGGGCGTGAGGCGTCCACGGGTGAGCCGGACCCAAGGGTAGCCGGCTGAGACGGTGACGCCACGGCGGTGGCGTGTCGCGACTGCCACCGGGGATGTTAACCGCCCGAGCGCGGTCAAGGTTGCGCCGGCTGCGCACCCCGATCGGAAGCGCCCGCACCGCCGGGTGCGGCGGCGCCCAGGCGAGCCAGCGCCAACGCCAGGTCGCTGACCTGGTCGCCGAGCTGCGCCACCCGCCGCTGCGCCACGTCACGGTCGGCCTCGGCGGCGTCGAGCCGTACCGTCAGGGCGGTCAGCCGGCCCTCGGCGGTGGCGGCGGCCTGCCGCGCGGCGGTCAGGTCGGCGGTGAGGGCGTCGCGCTGCGCGGCCGTGGCGGTCAGCTCCGCGCGCAGCCGGGCGGCCAGCTCGGCGGCCTCCTGCCGGGCGTCGTCGGCTTCGGCGGCGGCGACCTGGGCGCGGTCGCGGGCCCGGTCGGCCTGTTCCCGGGCCCGGGCCGCGTCGGCGGCCTCGGCGCGGGTCCGCGCGGCGTCGGCGCGGGCCTGGTCGATCTGGCGGCGTACGTCCTGCACCTCGGCCTGCCATCGTCCGGCCCGCTCGGTCGCCTCGGCGGCGGCCCGGCTGGCCCGCTCGGCGTCAGCCCGCGCCGCGTCCCGCTCGACGGTCAGGTCGGCCGCGCGCTGCCGCTCGGTGTCGCGCTGCGCCCGCAGGTCACGCACCTCGTTGCGGGCCTGGTCCCGGTCCCGTTCGGCCTGGGCGCGCAGGGCCTCGGCGGCGCTGACGTCGTGCCGCGCCTGATCGCGGGCGGCCTCGGCGTGCTGCGCCCGTTCGTCGGCCGCGGTGGCCTGGCGCGCCGCCTGCTCGGCGCGCTGGCGGGCGTCGTCGGCCTCGGCGCGGGCCGCGCGGGCCTGCTCGCGGGCGCGCGCCGCGTCGGCCGCCGCCGTCTCGGCGTCGTCGCGGGCCTCGTCGCGTTCGGTCTGCGCCGCCGCGATCTCGGTGGCGGCCTCCGCGCGGGCCTGCGCGAGTTGCCGCTGCACGCCCCCGGGGGACAGCTCGGCGTGCAACGCCTCGGTCAACGTCTCGACGATCTGGTCGAGGCGGTCCACCGCCTCCCAGGTGCGGGCCACCTGACCGGGCAGGCCGGGCGCGTTGCGGTGACGCATCCGGCTGTTGCGCGAGGCGCGCTGGCAGGCGCCGTCGTTGTCGCGGCAGTAGCGAAACGGCCGGCCCGCGCCGACACGCTGCGGCACCGGTCGTCCACAGTGGGCGCACGGGCGGGTTTCGGTGGGGGTGAGCGGGGCGTCCATCGAGGGCGAAGTCTAGTGCCGGCCGCTCAGCTCGCGGCCCGGGCGGTCGTGTCCAGGGTGTAGCGGCGTTGCAGCAGCAGCGCGGCGAGCATCGCCGCCGCGGGCAGCAGCCCGAAGCCGTAGCGGACCGCCGCGAGCGCCGCGTCCGGCTGCACCGGCGACTCGCCCGCCGTCGACGCCACGAAACCACCCACGGCCAGGCACAGCGCGTACGTGTAGGGGCCGAGGGCCGCGCCGGTGGCCTCGGTGGCCGTCCACACCCCGGTGTAGGTCCCCGCGCCCGTCGCAGCACCGGCGCCGGTGTCAGCCGCGGCCGCGCGGATCACGTCGGGCAGCATCGAGAACGGCAGCAGCTGCATGCCGGCGAACGCCACCCCGAGCACCGCCACCGCCGCCACCAGCACCGGCAGGCCCGCCGGGCGACCCACCGCCAGCACCAGCGACCCGGCCGCGAACGCGCCCTGCGCGCCGAGCAGCGCTCGCTGCTTGCCGACACGGCGGGCCAGCAGCAGCCAACCGGGAGTGACCAGCAGCGCCGGCGCGACGAACGCGGCCACCAGCACCGTGGTCAGGCCGGGAGCGCGCAGCTCGTACTCGGCGTAGTAGGGCACCCCGGCCAGGACCAGGTGGGTGGTCGTGGACATGGCCAGGTAGGCGGCGACCAGCCAGCGGAACTGCGCGTCGCGCAGGGCGGTGCGCAGCGCCCGCCACCCGCCGTGGCCTGCCGTCGTGGTGCTCGCCGCGGCGCCGCGCAGCCGGGCGATGCCGGCCACGCCGACGAGCATGGCGGCGAGCATCCCGACGGCCAGGACCACGCCCATGCGCTGGTAGCCGGCGCGGGTCGCGGCGTCGCCGCCGGTCACCAGTGGGGCCAGCAGCCCGGAGGCCAGGATGCCGAGGGTCAGCACGACCATCCGGAACGCCATCAGCCGGGTGCGTTCGTCGTAGCCGATGCGCAGGTCGGCCGGGGTAGCCAGGTAGGGGACCTGGTAGGCGGCGAAGAGCAGGTTGCCGGCGACGAAGAACACGGCCACCCACGCGGCGGCCGGCACGCCGGTCAGGCCGCCGGGCACGGCGAAGAGCGCGGCGAACGCGACCGGCAGGGCGCAGCCGAGCAGCAGCAGCCGCCGCCGGTCGCCCCGGCGGGCCTGCGCGACGTCGGCGCGGTGCCCGATCCAGGGGTGCAGCAGCACGTCGGCGATCTTCGGCAGCAGCAGCGCGAGGCCGGCCAGCCACGGCCCGACGGCCAGCACGTCGGTGAGGAAGTAGAGCAGCAGCAGGCCGGGCACGGTCACCCAGACGCCCATGCCGAGCGAGCCGGCCGCGAAGCCGGCCAGCGGGCCGCGGGGCAGTGTCGCGTCGGTGGCGGCCGCGGGCCGCCGGTCGAGCCCGGTCATCGCCGCATCCTCTCCGCAATCCAACAGTTGCTGGATTCTAGGGGCAGAATGGCGGCCATGACCATGCCCCGACGCCGTCCGGGTCGGCCCCGGCGCGACGAGACCCGACCGACCCGCGAGGTGGTGCTCACCGCAGCCACCGCGCTGTTCGCCGAACGCGGCTTCGACGCCGTCGGGCTGCGGGAGGTCGCCGCCGCCGCCGGGGTGGACGTCGCCACGGTCGCTCACCACACGGGTACGAAGGCGGCCCTGTACGAGGCGTGCTTCGCGCGGGTGTTCGCCGTCGAGCGGGAGGTCCTCACCGAGGCCGCCGCGCGGGCCCGCGCGGCCCTCGAATCCGGGCCGGACGCGGCGCGGCGGGCGCTGCACGACCTGGTGGACGCGTTCGTGGACTTCCTCCAGGGCCATCCGGAAACCACCGCGCTGTGGCTGCGGCGCTGGTTGGAGCCGCAGCGGCACGCCGAGCTGGACCAGCGCTACTCCGAGCCGCTCTACCGGCTGGTGGCGGAGCTGCTGACCGCCGCGGCGTCCGCCGGCGCGCTGGCCGAGCCGACCCCGCACATCACCGTGCGCAGCCTGGTCTGGGCGACGCACGGGCACGTCGTGGCGCTGGCCGCGGGCGCGCCGGGCGCTCGGGAACGGCGCGAGTTCCGGGCGTTCGTGCACCGCCTCCTGGACGGGCTCTACGGACCCCCGAGGCCTTGACGGGCCGCCGCCACCCGACGATTATCCATCGGACGTTGGATTAATTGGGGGCAGCGATGCAGGCACCACCCAGGGTTGCGGTGATCGGCGCCGGCGCGGCCGGGCTCGCCGCCGTCAAGGCACTGCGCGACGCGGCCGTCGCGGTGGTCTGCTTCGAGGCCACCGACCAGGTCGGCGGCCTCTGGGTGTACGGGGCGCCCGACTCGCCCGCGTACCGCACGCTGCACCTGAACACCAGCCGCGGCCGCACCGAGTTCGCCGACCACCCGATGCCCGCCGACTGGCCCGACTACCCGGACCACACGCGGGTCGCCGGCTACCTGGCCGACTACGCCGACCGGTTCGGGCTGCACGACGCCATCCGCCTGCGGCACACCGTCGAGCGGGTCACCCGGCGACCCGACGGCACGTGGACGGTCGCCGCCAGCGGGCCGGACGGGCCGGTCGAGGTCACCGTCGAGGCCGTGGTCGTCGCCAACGGACACAACCGGGCGCCCCGGCTGCCCGACCCGGCGTACCCCGGCGCCAGCACCGCCGAGCAGCTGCACAGCCACGACTACCGGGGCCCCGAGCAGCTGACCGGGAAACGCGTCCTGGTCGTCGGGGGTGGCAACTCGGCGATGGACATCGCGGTGGACGCCTCGTACGCCGCCGAGCGGACCCTGCTGTCGCTGCGCCGGGGCGTCTGGGTGGTGCCCAAGTACCTGCTGGGCCGCCCGTCGGACACCCTCAACGGCGCGCTGGCCCGCCGGCTGCCGTGGCGGCTGCGCCAGCGCATCAGCCAGACGATGCTCACCGCCACCGTCGGCAGCCCCGCCCGCTACGGCCTCCCCGCGCCCACGCACGGCTTCCTGCAGGACCATCCGACACTCTCCGACGGGCTGCTGTCCCGGCTGACCCACGGCGACGTCGAGGCCCGCCCCGGCGTCGCCGCCCTCGACGGCGATCGGGTCGAGTTCACCGACGGCCGCGTCGACGAGGTCGACCTGATCGTCTGGTGCACCGGGTACCGGGTGGAGATCGGGTTTCTCGACCCCGAGCTGCTCGGTGGCGGCGCCGACACCCTGCCGCTGTACCGGCACGTGTTCCACCCCGAGGCCCCCGGCCTGATGTTCGTCGGGCTGATGCAGTCCACCGGCTCCGCGTTCCCCCTGGTCGAGGCGCAGGCCAAGCTGATCGCCGCGCAGCTCGCCGGCCGGTACTCGCTGCCCGACCCGGCCCGGCAGCGGGCCTCCTGCCGGGCCGAGCTGCGGGCGGCGACGGCCCGCTGGGGGCAACGCCGCCCGGCGATGCGGGTGGACTTCGACGCCTACCTGGCTGAGCTGACCCGGGAACTGGCCTCGGGCGCCCGCCGCGCCCGCCCGGCCGGAGCGCGCCGGTGACGGGCCTGACCGGCCGGCGGGTCCTCGTCACCGGCGCGAGCGGCACCTTCGGCCGGCACCTCGGCGCCGCGCTGCACGCCGCCGGCGCCCGGGTGGTCGGGCTCGACCTGCGCGCGGGAGGCGACGACGACCTGCCGGTGCTCGGCTGCGACCTGACCGACCCGGCCGCCGTCCCCGCCGCGGTGCACGCCGCCGTCGAACGCCTCGGCGGGCTCGACCTGCTGATCAACAACGCCGGGGTCGGTGGCCCCGCCCCTGCCGAGCTGCCACCCGACGAGGTGGTCCGCCAGCAGTTGGAGGTCAACCTGCTCGCCGCGTGGCGCACCACCGCCGCCGCGCTGCCCCCGCTGCTCGCCGCGCGCGGCCGGGTGATCTTCGTGGCCAGCCGGATGGCGGTGCTGCCGCTGCCGCTCGCCGCCGCGTACGGGGTCAGCAAGCGGGCCCTCGTCGCGTACGCCGACGCGCTGCGCCACGAGGTGGGCACCCACGTCGGGGTGAGCGTCGTCTACCCGAGCATGGTGGCCTCACCGATCCACGACAGCACCGCCGAGGCCGGGCTGTCCCTGCGGGGAGTGTCCCGCCCGGAGCCCGTCGAGGGTGTCGTCGCGGCGATCCTGCGCGCCGCCACCGCCCGACGGGCGCCCCGGGACGTGGCGACCACCCGACGCGGCCGGCTGGAGATGGCCGTCGGCCGGCACGCGCCCGCGCTGGCCGACCGGCTGGTGCGCCGTACCCTCGCCGCCCGGCTCGCCGCCGGTGACCTGGACGCCGCGCCGCTGGCCGCCGGGATGCTGCGCCGCCACCGGGGGCGGTGACCGCCAGGTCAGGGCGTGG